>JBGPAW010000368.1:0-4103 GCA_041480905.1 Phycisphaerae bacterium | reverse complement strand
GTGGGCACCGCCCACCGAATGCGGCTTTTACGGCGGGCCTCGTTTGTGGCATGATGTGGGGTGATGGACGAGCCCCCGCATCAACCGCATGAACGCCCTACGCCGGTCGAGCGGCCGAAACCGGCGCCAGGTCCGCTGCCCGCAGCCGCTTTGCGATGGCGTTGCCGGCCGGAAGAGTTGCCGTTCTGCTCCACGGCGGAGTTGAAACCGGTCGTCGGCGTGATCGGACAGGAAGGGGCCGTCGAGGCCTTGCGTTTTGGTCTGGAGATCAACGCTCCCGGCCAGAACATCTTCGTCCGGGGCCTGACCGGCACCGGACGCATGACGCTCATCCGCCGCCTGATGGAGGAAACCCGGCTGGCGTGTCCCTTGGCCAAGGACCGCTGCTACGTGCGCAACTTCGCCCACCCCGACTGCCCCCGTCTGATCACGCTGCCCCGGGGACGCGGGCACGAGTTTCGACGACGCATCGACCGGTTGGCCGCTTTCATCCGCGACGATCTCACGGCGGCCCTTTCGTCCGCGGGAATGCAGGCCCGCTGGGCGGTCCTGGAACGCGAAGGCCAAAGCCGGATCGATGAGGTCGTTCACCCGTTGGAACACGCTCTGCGGGAGGCCGGTCTGGCCCTGGTCACCTTTCAGACCGGTCCGGTCTCCCAGACGGCCTTGTTTGCGCTCTTTCAGGGCAAACCGGTCCCGCCGGAGGAGTGGGCGCAGCTTCGGACGGGCGGTCAGGTTTCCGACGAACAAGATACCGCCTTCCGCAAGCACCATGACGAGTTCCAGGAGCAGCTTCGCGAGGTGACGGCCAAAGTCAATGAGATTCGCCGGCGCCACGGCGAGACCGTGCGGAGTCTCCGCGAAGAGGCGGCACGCGCGATCCTCGAGGACTTTGTGCGGGCCATCGCCGCCGATTTCCCGGAGCCCGGCGTACACGCTTTCCTCGAGGAACTGGTTCACGACGCCGTGACCCGCGGGCTCCAAGCTTCCCCCGAGCAAACCGACGCTACGCGGCGCTACCGGGTCAACGTCATTCTGGCCCACGAGAATGACGACTCGTGCCCCATCATCGTCGAGAACGCGCCGACGATGACCAACCTGCTGGGCACCATCGAACGCCGGTTCGGCCCCCGCGAGACCCTCCCGTCGGATCACACCATGATTCGTGCCGGCGCGCTCCTGCGGGCTGATGGCGGCCACCTGATCCTGGAAGCCCGCGACGTGCTCACCGAACCGGGTGCCTGGAAGGTCCTGGTGCGAACGCTGCGGACCGGCCGGCTGGAGATCGTGCCGCCGGAAATCTTCGTTCCCTGGACCGGACCGGTGCTCAAGCCGGAACCCATCGACCTCAATCTCAAAGTCATCCTGTTGGGTGACGAGGAAATCTACTACCTGTTGGACGGTTACGATCCCGATTTCCCGCACTTGTTCAAGGTCCTCGCCGACTTCGACAGCGTCATCCCGCGTGACGCGGCGGCGGCGGTCCAATACGGGCAAGTGCTGGCCAGCATCGCTCAGGAAGAGCGTCTTTTGCCGTTCGACGCTTCGGCGGTGGCGGCGCTCGTCGAACACGGGGCGCGGATTGCCGCGCGCCGGGGCAAGCTGACGGCCCGCTTCGGGCGCCTGGCCGATCTGGCCCGCGAAGCCGCCTTCATCGCCGGGAAGGAGGGGGCGCAGGAGATAAGCGGCGACCACGTCCGCCAGGCCGTGCGCCGCACCCGACAGCGGGCCGATCTGCCCTCCCGCCGCTTTCGCGAATTGCTGGCCGACGGCACCATCCGCGTCCAGACCAGCGGCCGCGTCGCCGGACAGATCAACGGCTTGGCCGTGCTCCAGGCCGGCCCGCTGACTTACGGCTTTCCGGCGCGGATCACCGCGACGATCGGCCCGGGTACCGCCGGCGTCATCAACATCGAACGCGAGGCGGCCCTGAGCGGTTCGATTCATACCAAGGGCTTCTACATCCTGGGCGGGCTATTGCGTCATCTGCTCCGCACCGACCATCCGCTGGCGTTTCATGCTTCGGTGGCCTTCGAGCAGAGCTACGGCGGTATCGACGGCGACTCCGCCTCCGGGGCCGAGATCTGTTGTCTGCTCAGTGCTCTGACCGAAGTGCCCCTCCGCCAAGACTTGGCCATGACCGGCGCCATCGACCAGCACGGGCACATCTTGCCGGTCGGAGCGGTCAACGAGAAGATCGAGGGTTTCTTCGACACCTGCCGCGACGTCGGCCTGACCGGCTCCCAGGGGGTCATCATTCCCAAGGCCAACGCCGGCGACCTGATGCTGCGCGAGGACGTGGTCGAGGTCTGCCAGAACGGGCAGTTCTTTGTCTATGCCGTGGAGACCGTCCACGAGGCCCTGGAGTGGCTCACCGGCGTATCGGCCGGCACGCGCGACGCGGAGGGCCAATACCCCGAAGGATCCCTTCTGGGGCAGGCCCTCGAGCGGGCGTTTGAATACTGGGTCAAAGTCGCCCGGTCCGCGGAGGCCTTAATCGCGGAAGAACCCGAGACCGGCGAACCGGCGAACTCCCCGGAAAACGCCGGCGGGGAAGAATGACACACGATCTCAAGACGCTCCTGGACCTGGGTTACGCAGTTCGGCGGCCCTGTATATCTTGTCGCCGCTGCGGTGGGCTTTGCAGACTCGCCGGTCGATCCGGCTTGGCTGTTCGACGAATCCGCCGGATTCGAGGCCCTGCCCGCCAGCCCCGAGGAGAGAATCGCCGCGGCGCTGCGTACCGCCGCCGATCATATCCATCCCCCCAAGGCCAAAACCCGAGGAGTCTGCCATGAACAGAAAAGCAAAAATCATCCTGCTGGGCTGGATCGCTCTCGGTCCGACATGCGGCGAGCGAAACGCAAGCCGGCGTGAGACCGAACCCCAGGACCAGGCGACGACCGGGATCGCCCGCCGCCAGGGGCCGGTCGAGAGCGGAGAACCATTGCCAGGCCGCGCCGAGCTCGCCGAGCGGATCGCCGTGCTCGAGGTGCGGGTCGAACAGCTCGCCGCGGAGGTCCTGCGCGGGAGCGGCGAGGCCACGGCCTGGTCCGGCTTGCACCTGGACATGACCGACGAGCGGGTCGAGATACTGCTCGGTGAACCGAGCCGGCATGACCGGTTGCCGCTCAGTCCGCGGTTGCGCTATATCGCTCGCCTCGGCGATGATGCCCCGGAGGCCAACGGGCCCACGCTGCACATCATGGCCTACGGGAATCCGCCGGGACGGGTGGGGATCGTTCTGCTGCTTGAGCCCCCCTATGCAGGTTATCCACCCTCGCCCGCCCGCGTGATCTGCTGGATCAGGTCCAGGGAGTGACTTCACCGAGCTCGAAACGCTCCAAACAAGGCCGGCAGAATAGATGGTCCCGCCAGAGGACACAGGGGTGAGCGGGGTCCGTGGTCTTGGCGCTTCTGCCGCAGGCTTCGCAACGGTGCTTGCCGTTCGGCCCTTGCGCGAGGACCTCGGCCGAGGTCATGCGGACCGGGCAGATTCCCTTGGGGTCACAAATTATCGTAGTGGTGCCCGGCCAGATTTTCAGGTGAGCTAGGCACACTCCGCGCCCCCTCTGGTAATCAACCGCGACGGCAGGAGATCCGCAGAGGGTCCCATCCACCAGGTTCAAATAGGCGCTGCATTTCGTGAAAAGTGCCATTAATCGTCTCCTCCTCCGCCTCCGCCACGACTGCCCAGGGCGCGGATTCCGCAGATCGGGCCGGCGGGGACCCCGGACCGCATGACAAACCCGAACAGGCTATACGCCACCATCACCACTATGCCGATCGCGACCGGAAGCCAACTCTGCGCGCGATCCTTCGCCGCCGGTTTGCGGCCCTTTTCGGGCGGTCCCATTTCTCGATGAGCTGCCGCGCGATCGGCTCGCCCTCAAACGGAGCGCACGGAAGCGCGCGCAGCGGCCGCGCGGGCAATGTCTCTTGCGTTGGACTCGTCATGTCGGAATCTCCTTGTGGATAAGGGTTAAGGGGTATTTACTTGACTCAACCACCCTCTACGGCTTGTGATCGGGCCAGCGAATCGAACGGTGCCGGCGGGACCTGCACCGCCTGCTGGACGAGGCGATAGAACAGCTTGCCCCGCG
>JBGPAW010000367.1:0-4106 GCA_041480905.1 Phycisphaerae bacterium | reverse complement strand
CGCCAACGTGGTTCTGGCTGACGAGATCAATCGCACCCCGCCCAAGACCCAGGCCGCACTGCTTCAGGCCATGCAGGAGCACCAGGTGACCGCCGCCGGCTTCACCCACCGCCTGCCGATGCCGTTCTTTGTCCTGGCGACGCAGAACCCCATCGAGCAGGAAGGCACCTACCCGCTGCCGGAGGCCCAGTTGGATCGCTTCATGTTCAAGGTGCTGGTGGACTATCCCTCGGAGGACGAGGAGTTCGAGATCGTGCGGGTGACCACCGCCCCGCAGGTGGACCAGGTCAATCGCATCATGGGGGCCAAGGAGATCGTGAATCTGCAGGACATCGTCCGCCGCGTGCCCTGCGCCGAACACGTGCTGCGTTACGCGATGAAGTTCGCCCGCTGGACGCGCCATGCAGGAGGCGAGGCCCCGGCGTTCGTCCGCGATTACGTGGCTTGGGGGGCCGGTCCGCGGGCTTCGCAGCACTTGGTCCTGGCGGGCAAGGCGCGGGCGATTTTGCGCGGCCGATTCTGCGTCTCGACGGAGGACATTCGCGCGGTCGCTCATCCGGTCCTGCGCCACCGGATCATCACCAACTTCAACGCCGAGGCCGACGGGGTCCAGTCCGACGCCCTCGTCGACCGGCTGATCCGCGAAATCCCGGCGGACGAGGCGCAGGGGATCGATCCGGCCATGGGCAAACGGGTGTTCGCGAAAGACGCGGCGTCGTGAGCACAACGGGATGCTCTCGGCACTCCGCATGACTCCAGTATTCCGTTTGCGAGTTGCCTTTATAAGACGACTTTACGGCGGACAAAGGAGCCGCCATGTTCGAGCCCCCAAAGGGGGCGGCATTCGGTAGCCAGGGGCGTCAGCCCCTGGCAACGGACCGACCCGAGTCACAAGCCCTGAAAGGGCGATACCTGATCGCGGTCGGCCGCCCGTGTGTAGGAGTATCGCGAACAGGACACTCGAGGTCTGGTGGTGGCAGCTTCGGTGGACTATCGCCGGTATTTGGACCCGAAGGTCTTGGCCAAGATCAGCGGGCTGGAGCTGCGCGCCCGGCTGCTGGTCGAGGGCTACTTCAGCGGCATGCACCGCGGCCCCTTTTGCGGGGCCTCGGTCGAGTTCGCCGACTACCGCCAGTACGTCCAGGGCGACGACTTGCGCCACATCGACTGGAAGGTCTACGCCCGCACCGACAAGTACTACATCAAGGAGTATGAGCAGGAGACCAACCTCACCTGCCTGCTGGTGGTGGATTGCAGCGAGTCGATGAGCTACCGGTCGGACCGGGCCCCCATGAGCAAGCACGAATACGCCACCTCGCTGGCCGCCGCCTTGGCGTACCTGGCGTTGCGGCAGCAGGATGCCGTCGGGCTGGCGCTGTTTGACGAGCACGTCACCGAGTACGTTCGGCCGTCCAATCATCCCACGCACTGGAAAACCCTGCTCCAGGAGCTGGTCGGCGCCACCGGCCCGGCGAAAACGTCGATCCGGGCCGTCCTCGACGACGTGGCGGAGCGGGTGGGACGGCGGACCATGGTCGTGCTGATCAGTGATCTGTTCGACGACGCCGCGGAGATTCTGCACGGGTTGCGCCACCTGCGTTATCGGCGGAACGAGGCGTTGGTGCTGAACGTCTGGGACCCGGCGGAATTGACCTTTCCGTTCGCCGGCCCCACTCGCTTCGAGGGTCTGGAAGCAGCGGGCAACCTGCTGACCGAGCCCCAGTTGCTGCGCCGGCGCTACCTGGTGGAGATCGAACGCTTTCTCGCCGCCCTGCGCCGCGGCTGCCGGAACATGCAGATCGACTACGAACTGTTCGACACCGCCGGCGCGCTGGACATCAGCATCAGCGCCTTCCTCGCTACGCGCAGCGCCAGCGTTCGCCATCGAACGTCGCGCATGGTGGGACGAAGATGAGCACGGCGTCCTCCGTCCTCAGCGGGGATTGACGCGATGGGTCTCATGTTGGCGATTTCATGGTTGCACCCTGGATTAGCGGTCGCGGGGTTGGCGGCGGGGCTCATCCCGCTGATCATCCACTTGATCAACCGTCGGCGCCATCGCCGGGTGCCTTGGGCCGCGATGACCTTCCTCTTGACCGCCGCTCGCCGCCGTTCGCGGCGTATGCGCCTGGAGCAGTGGCTTTTGTTCGCGGTCCGCGTTCTGGCCGTCGTGCTGCTCGGCGCGGCGTTGGCCCGCCCCTACGTCACCGCGGCGCGGTTCTTTCCCGTCGGACAGACGCATTTTCATCGTGTCATTCTGCTGGACAACAGCGGATCGATGGGAGCCACGCTGGCCGACGGTTGCACGACCTACGACCGCGCCCGCCAAATCGTGGCGGGTACCGAAAACTCAGCACTCAGCACTCAGCACTCAGCGCCGGCAAACCGCTCCCTTACGGTCGCGGCTCGGTCCTTGTTGGATTCGTTCCCTCAGACTGATGAGGTCAGCGTGGTGTCACTAGGCGATCCCGCCACGGCGGTCATCGACTATCCGTCGTTCGATCGCCGTCGCATCCGCGACGCGCTCACCGCGCTGCCCCTGACGCAGCGCGCCACCGACGTAGCCGGAGGGTTCAGCCGGGCGCTGGAGTTGCTGGACAAATCCTCCTCCGCCCCGCAGAACCGGTGTGTGTACGTGATCTCCGATTTCGCCGGCAGCGCCTGGTCGGGTGAAAGCAGACCGTCCTCAATGCCGGAGGACCGCTCCCCAACGGTCGCGGCTCGGACGCTGGCGAAACAGGTTGCGGAACGGGCGGCTCTGGTCTTGGTCCCGGTCGGCGATGCGGGACCGGCGAATCTGGGTGTGGCGCGTCTGGCCCTCGCCTCGACGGTGACCGCGGTGCAGGTCCCCGTGCGTTTTACCGCGGAGGTGGTCAATTACGGGCTCACCGAGGTGCGCGACTCCGCCCTGCTGGTTCGCCGGGACGATCGCCTGGAACGGCGTATCGTTCTGCCGATCCTGAAGCCGGGACCGGCCGAAACCGTGAGCTTCTCCATGGTCTTCGACACACCCGGATCGCACACGCTCCACGCCGAACTCGATGCCGGCCGCACCGACCGCTTGGCCTTGGACAACGACCGCTGGCTGGCCCTGGAGGTAATCGAAGCCCTGAAGGTCCTGGTGGTAGACGGGGCCCCCGGCAAGACCCGCCAGACGGGTCAGGCGGGCTATCTGCTGACGGCCCTGCATCCCTGGCCGGGGTCGCAAAGTGCCGGGTTTGTGTCACCCAAGGCCGTCTCCGACCTGGAACTCGGCGGCGAGGCCCTGTCCGACTATCAGGTCGTGGTGCTGTGCAACGTGGAACGCCTCGAGGAGGATATCTGGCCGCGTCTGCGGGACTACGTCGAGGCGGGCGGCGGGTTGCTGGTGTTTGCCGGCGAGGCGGTGAACGTCGACCACTACAACCGGTTCGGGTACGTCGCCGGCGACGGCGTCTTACCCGGATCGTTGAAACCGGCGGAAGGAAAACTCGACCGCAGCGCGCCCGCACCGGTCGAGCTGGGCTTCGCCCCCGGCGATCCGGCCCACCCGGTGATGGCGGATTTCGAGGGCTTGCCGGCCAGCGGTCTCTTCGCGGCCCGCGTGAGACGCCGCCTCCCGATCGTGCTCGCGGACCCGGGCGCCGAGGTGGTCCTGCGCTACACGGATCAAGAGGCCGCCATCGTGATCCGCGGTCGCGGCGCGGGGCGCTGCGGCTTCGTGACCACCACCGCCGACATGGCCTGGAACAACCTGCCGGCCAAGGGCGATTACGTTTCTTTAATGATGAATCTGGTCGCCTATCTGGCCCAACCGCAAGACCGCCACCGCAACGTCGAGGTAGGTCAGCCGATCGTGCGGCGGCTGACCGCGGAGGAATCGGCCCTACCGCTCCGCGTCCGCCTTCCGTCCGGTGAAGCCACGGACGCAGCCGCCTCAGTCATCGCGGGCGGGATGGAACTGCGCTACGCCGCCCCGGAACGGGCGGGCCTCTATACCGTGCTGGTCGGCGGCACTGCGCAGGCGTTTGCGGTGACCCCGCCGCCCCCTGAAAGCGACCTCAAAACCCTCGATCAAGCCGCGCTCACCAGGACTCTCGATGCCCCGTTCGCCTACGTCACCGATG
>JBGPAW010000366.1:0-4109 GCA_041480905.1 Phycisphaerae bacterium | reverse complement strand
GAAGGGATGACCCCGATCGCGCTGAGCTACACGGACGGCGATCTCACCGAGGGGTTTGCCGTGGACCCGGATTACATCCCGCCGATTTTCGACGACGCGACGTTCACGCCCGGTACGGTGACGGTGTTGCCGGAGCCGGGTTCGTTGGCGTTGTTGGCGCTGGGTGGCCTGGCGCTGCTGCGTCGGCGGTAAAACCGGTGGCGGCAGGGGATGGGTCGAAGGGAATCGGAACCGGCGGCGGCCAGCGTAGGCCGGCAGCGCCGGACGTCAAATATACCGTTTTCGGGATTAGTGAGTGGAGAACGAAAGGTTCTAAAGGAGGTACGAAGATGAGGTGGAGAACAACGTTTTTTATGTTCAGCGCCGTACTCTTGTGTACGAGCGTGTTGGTGGTCGGTTCGGTGCCAAGCAACAAAGCCTTGACATGGAACAACGCCGCCAACGTAGGGAACGTCCCGGCGGCGACGCCGCAGCAGGCCATGGACATGGCCTCCGATGCGTCACGCCCGGAGACGCTTGAACAGCAGAAGGAGGCGTTTGCCGCCCAGCAGGAAGCCATGCGAGCGGCGTCCTTGACCACGGCCAACACCCTCTTCGGCTTGGGTGTTGGGCAACAGGGTAGGGACACCTGCCCGGCGGATGCGCTCTACGCCCAGAACGTCGATGATCCGTCCGCGGCCTGGAGCGCCTTCACCAGCGCGATCACCAGTTCGTTCTCGTATAAGGTGTACGAGAACTTCTCCGGGGTGAGCGGCCTGATCTGCGACATCGACTGGTGGGGACTGAGCCTGTTTTTTGACCCCTACTACGGCTGGTCCGCCTGCGATCCGACCGGGATGACCTTCGAGATCAAGTTCTACCAGGACAGCGCCGGACTTCCCGGGACCGAGGTGTGCTCCTACATGGTGACGCCGACGATCACCCCGGGGGATTCCTACGCGGGGTACACGTTGTACTACTTCCAGGTGCCCGCCCTCGCTCCGTGCTGTGCCCTGAGTGCGGGATGGGTCTCGATCCAGAGCCAGGTCAACGCGAGCGACTGCGCGTTCCTGTGGATGAGCGGAACGGGCGGCGACGTGAACTCGCTCCAGTGGGACGGGGCCGCGTACAACCCCACCGGTTACGACGTGAGTTTGTGTCTGACCGGCGTACACGTCAATGTCTACGGAGCGTGCTGCCTGGATTATGAGCTGGGCATCTGCGGCGACTTCGACCACGACGGCGACGTCGACGAAGACGATTACTGGCTCTTCGTGGACGCGTTCGGCACTTGCCTGGGCGACGTGAAGTACAACGCCGAGGCCGACTTCGACGGGGACGGCTGCATCACGCTGGTCGACTACCAGGCGTGGCTGGTCTGCTTCCGCTCGGGCGGCGGCGGCGGCGGCTACGGCGTGTGCGAGGACAACGTGGAGATGCTGGTGTGCGCGGCCCAGGGCGGACGGTTCGCCGCGAACACGTTGTGCGCGGACCTGACCCCGGCCTGCGGTCAGTTGACCGGGGCCTGCTGCCACGTGGACGGCTCCTGCGACGAGAACGTGCTGTGGTATGAGTGCGACCCGCCGAGCGAATGGCCCGGTGCGGGCAGCACTTGTGCGCAATGCCCCTGCATCGTGGTGTGCCCGCAGGGCGCCAGCCAGGAGCCCGAGCCGTGCGGTCAGGACACCGACGGTGGCTGCAACGCATCTCCGTATGCTTTTGCGCCGATCGCTTGCGGCGAGACGATGTGCGGGACGAGTTGGGCGGACACCGCTCTGCGCGACACCGACTGGTACGAGATTGTCACCATCGACCCGGAGAACTTCACCTGGACGGTGGAGGCCGAGCAACCCGTGCTGATCTTCATCATGAACGGCGGCTCGGGGAACTGCTCCGACTACACCGTCCTCAGCAGCATCACGGGCACGGAGTGCCAGACGATCAGCCTGTCCACGACGCAATGCATGCTGCCCGGGCGGTACTGGTTCTGGGTCGGTCCCTCGGCTTGGCAGGACTGGCCGTGCGACAAGGACTACACGGCGACGCTGACCTGCACGCCGTGCGAGATCACCGGGGCGTGCTGCGACGACAGCATTCCACAGTGCAACGACTACGTGAACTCAGACGACTGCCAGCCGCCGCTGCGCTTTGCCCGCGACACGCTGTGCACCAACCTGAGCCCGCCGTGCGGCGGATGCCCCGATGCGGAGATCCAGATCGACATCTACACCGATTCGTGGCCGACCGAGACCACCTGGCAGGTGACGACGAATCCGGGCGGGGCAGTGGTGTGCTCCGGTGCTCCGACCGTGGCCAACGCGTTGACCAGCACTACCTGCTGCGTGCCGTTCGGCTGCTATGACTTCACCATCTTCGATGCCTATGGTGACGGCATCTACGCCCCCGGCGGGTACGCGGTGTACTACGAGGGCGGGCTGGTGTACTCGAACATCGGCTCCGGATGGACCGGCTCGTCACAGACGGTGGCGATGTTCGGCGACGGGTGCGTCTTCCCGACCGGGGCCTGCTGCGTGGGCCTGACGTGCGCGGAGACCGACTACCAGGCGGAATGCACCGCCCTGGGCGGCATGTGGTACCAGGGCCAGACCTGCCCGCCGTTCACCTGCCCGAGCGGCTGCCAGCACAGCATCGTGTTGTGGGACTGCTACGGCGACGGCTGGAACGGGAACACCGTGGACGTGTACGTGAACGGTGTCCTGGTCGTGGATGAAGCCACCCTGGCTACCGGCGCCGGTCCGGTGACGTACTACTTCATGGCCGACACGGGTGACACCATTACGACGGTGTACAATGCGATTGGCTCCTATACGAATGAGCCGTACTACTACATCTACGACGGTCTGGGCTACCTGATCGGTCAGGATGGCATCAGCGGCACCGACTGCTACGTGATGCCGACCGGCATCACCGCGACGGGCAACTGTGAAGCGGCGACCACGGGGGCCTGCTGCCATCCCGACGGCACCTGCAACATCACCCTGCCGGGCAATTGCGCGGACAACTTCCTCGGAGTAGGCACCAACTGCGGTCAATGCCCGTGCATCGTGCTCTGCCCGCCGGGTTCCGGCCAGGAACCCGAGCCGTGCGGTCAAGATACCGACGGCGGGTGCAACATGGCCACCCCGGTCTTCGCTCCGCTGGCGTGCGGCCAGACCATGTGCGGGACGGGCTGGGCGGACACCGCCACACGCGACACCGACTGGTACCAGGTTGACATCACCACGTCGCAGATCTTCACCTTGACCGCCGAGGCCGAATTCCCCTTGGTGTTCGGACTCATCGAGCAGATCACGCCGGGGGTGCCGGGTTGCGCCAACATCACCGGGTACATCAACCCGTACATGACGGCCGGCGTGTGTGTGCAGGCCAGCCTGACGACGGCGTGCATGCCGCCTGGCACGTACTACTTCTTCATGGGTCCGTCGGTCTGGCAGGACTTGCCATGCCCGCTGGACTACACGGCGACGCTGACCTGTACGCCGTGTGCGGCGACCTACTGCGCGGCTTCGGGTGGTTGCGATGAGTACATCTCCAACGTGACCGTGGGGAGCATCAACAACTCCACGGCCTGCACCAACTACGGCGACTACACGACCCTGTCCACGAGCATGACCATCGGGACGGGTTACCCGATCACCGTGGCCAACGGGAACCCCTATACCGCCGACCAGTGCGGCATGTGGGTGGACTGGAACCAGGACCTGGACTTCGACGATCCCGGCGAGGCGATGACCGTGAGCGGCACGCCCGGCGGCGGTCCGTACACCGCGACGATCACGCCGCCGGCTGGCGCGACGTTGGGCAACACGCGGATGCGGGTTCGCATCACCTACACCGGGACGGTCGCGCCGTGCGGCACGACGACCTACGGTGAGGTCGAGGACTACACCATCACGGTGGGGGCGCGCCAGGCCGAGCCGCCTCAGAATCCGCGGCGCTTTAATCCGGGACAGGTGGTACCCATCGGTCCCAAGGACGTACAACCCCAGCTCGCGGCTCCGGAAGTCATGCCGCAGACGGCGCCATAGGAGTTAAGTAGTTTCCGGTTCCTGCCGGCTGCGGAAGACCTCCGCAGCCGGCGGGGCCGGGGTTAAGGCTCTCGTAACTTT
>JBGPAW010000365.1:0-4112 GCA_041480905.1 Phycisphaerae bacterium | reverse complement strand
GTTGACCCGCCCGTAGCCGGTGCCCACGGTGTAGTGAAGGTTCTTGAGGGTCAAGCCCGCCTCATCCATGGCCCAGTGAATGGCTTGGTTGGCGCTTTGGGGGCTATCGGAGCCGGTACGCTGGCTGCTGAACGCGTAGAGTCGGCCGTCCACCAGGATCACGGCCTGGGAACTGACGGAACCAATGTCCACGCCCGCGCTGATAATGCTGGCATCTTTCCAATCCAGGGTCTCGTCGTGCCAGCGGTGCTCTTTCCAGCGCCAGAACTCTTGCTTTGCACTCAAGCTTGTCGCCTCCCGAGGAAGGAACTCTGGCGGGTAAAACCCGCCCTACTCCCCTGCGGCCAAGGCCGCGCCCAACGCCCCGACATACTCGGGATCGCTCGGAACAAACACCTCCATCTGGAGACCGCGTTTCATCGCTTCCACGAAACCGGGGTTGCGGGCCACGCCCCCGATCAGCGCCACATCCTTCTCAAACCCCACCTTTCGGACCATCGAGATGATGCGGCTGGCGATGGAATCCAGGACCGCCCGGGCGATATCTTCGCGCGGCGTCCGGGCATGGATCAGGCTGACCACTTCTGATTCCGCGAAAACCGCGCACTGGGCGTTCATCTGCACCGCATGCCGCGAGGTGAGCGAGAGCGGACCGAATTCCTCGAGGGGAACTTGCAGCGCGCGGGCCATGCCCTCCACGAAGGCCCCGGCTCCCGCCGCGCATTTCTCGTTGAAGGCGAAATCAATCACCTTGCCTCGTTCGTCGCAGCGTACAGTGCGACCCTCTTCCGCCCCCACGTCAATCACGGTGCGACAGGACTTGAGCAGGTGGTTGATGCCCTTCGCGGCGGCACCGACCTCGGTAATCTCCCGGTCGGTCAAGGCACAGGTCTTGCGCCCCGCACCGGTGGCCAGGCATCGGTCCACCTGCGTCTTGCTCAGGCCGGCGGCGGTAAGGGCCTCCTCAAAGGCCTGTCGGGTCGCGGCGACGGAGTCGAAGCCGGCGGGAACCAGACTCCTGGCCAGAACCCGACTGTTCTCCGCCAGCACCACCTCGACCGTCTTAGCTCCGATGTCGATTCCGGCAGCAATCATGTGCTTCTGTCTCCCGGGAGGGGGTCAGGACCTTCCGTCTCTCTTAAAGCCCAGCGTCTCCATAAAGGCGTCGAAGCGGGCCTTGACCCGGCCCTCATCGAACTCGCGCTCGTCGCCCATATTCCCTTCGAACGTCATTACCGGAAAACCCGCCTCGATCAGCCCGAGGCGATTCTCCGCGATGCCCAGCGAAAGCCCTTCGCAACCGCGGTTGTAGTGCAGCATGATCCCGTTGAGCCGCCATTCCCGCGCGATCCGCAGCATCATTTCCGTTTTCAGGTGCGGCGAGTAGAAGTGCTGCCACTCCGGCTTGCTCAGCGTCCAGTCGGTGTAAAGTCGGAGGGCCTGATCGCGCTCCGTGATCTCGAGGCCCTGTTGCATGGGAGTCCGGCGCGGGCCCCACGATCCGTCCGGTTGGTCTTCCCAGATGCCGATGAGCCCGAAGGTGTAAAGCGAACCCACGGAAACCGCGCCGAATTCCTCCATGTAGCGGAAGATGCTCAGGAAGCCCCACGGCGGCTGGGTGTCCGACATCAGACGACAGCGTTCGTTGGGGATCGCTGCAATGCCCTCCGCGACCCGCTGTTTAACTTCGTCGCGCAATTCCTCATAGAAGTCCGCCACCTCCCGGTCGTGCTTGTTGAGCGTGCCGAGCACGTAGAGCGAGTACATGGTTTTCTCTTCGAGCGGGGCCGGGACGTGCTTGTTGTAAGCGCAGATTTCCGCCCAAACGGAAGTGGTCCGAAACTCATTCCGCACGGCCTCGATAAGCAGTTCGTCGGAGTACCTTCTGCCGGTGATCTTCTCCAGCCATTCGATCCCGTCGTGCATCTGGTTCACCAGATAGTCGATCTTATGGGCGGCGACCTCCCGGTAGGGGCCGACGGCCACGTCGATGCAGAAATGGGGGATTCCCCCCTCCAGGTCACTCAACACCTGGTACCACTTGGCATGACTGCAACAGATGTGGTCCTGCCAGAGGAAGTCGGGCTTGGGGAAGGGTCCGCCGAACGCATATTCGTTGAGCATCACCGAGCCCCAGTAGTTGCGCATATACGAGCAGAGGTCGCGGGCGTAGCCGGTTTTCTCGGCGGCCTCCATGCAGCGCAGCGACAACGGTTTGTTGAAGGCGATGCTGGCTGCGTAGGGCTCGCTGGTCAAGCTCCACACGTCCCGCCCCAGGCCGGCGGGAATGGCGCTGAAGCTCCACGCCCCGCCCGCCCAGCGCAACCCGCCGCGTTCATGGGCCTTGGCGTAGTCGTCGTAGTATTTGAGGCGCAGCTCCTTGGCTTTCTGCCAACATTTGAGCGGCGCCGTCTTGTATTTCGCCTTATTCCCCATTTTCTACCTCGTTAGAAGTCCCCTATTCCGCAATCCGCAATCCCCAATCGTCAATCAAAACAGTTCATCTTCCTGCAGCATCTCCAAAAAGGCCTCGACGCGGACCTTGAACTGGCCGACCGGCACGGTAACGTCGAATTCCAAGAACAGGGTCTTGATCCCCGCCTCGTTCAGGGCCTTGGTCAAGGCGGGGATATCCAGCTCGTGAGGATCGCAGAACTTCTGCTGCATGATGACGGCCCCCTGGACGCCGTAGGCTTGGGCCAGCGCCAGGGCGTGGGTCACACGCGTGCGTTCGGGCCAGTCCTTCGTCGGGCACGGGACGCGCTTGACGTAGCGTTCGGCGATGTCGGCGAGTGGGCTCCCGTTCCGTTTCACGTTGTTCCAGAAGTAGCGTGTGCCCGTACAGTGATCGTCGATCACGAACGTCGCCCCGCACGACTCCACCATCCGGATGAACTCGAGGTCGTCATCTTCGCTCCCCAGGATCATGAGCCGCGTACCGGTGGGGCGGGTTACTTCCCGCCGGGAGAGCCGGGCCAGCAGGCCCTCCAGGGCGGCGTTGTGGTCCTGCTTGTCCACCATCTGCGACGCGAGGACCATCTCCAGGGCCTCTTCTCCGGTAAGCGGCGGGACAGTCCCCTGGCGGGTTTCATAGACCCGCCACAGTAGTTGGCGGTTGCGATTGTAGACTTCGATGGCTTCGGCGAGCGCCCGGTCCTCGATCTTGCGGCCCAGCCAGGCTTCGAGTGACTTCTGGAACGCTTCGAGCTCCTTGGTCAGAAAGGGAGCGGCGTGGCGGCTTTGCACGTGGTGCGGCATGGGCAGGTAGTAGCTGTAACCGGTGGGAACATGCTTCTGCCAACTGGTGAAGGTCTGGCGAATGTGCAGACAGGACTGGGCGATCATGATCCCGTCCAGGTAATCGAACCGTCCTTTGAGCCCCTGGGCCAGGCAGTCCCGGCAGAACGGGCAGAACATGGCGAAGATGTGCGGCTCGGTGACGTCCTGGACCTCGTGAGTGCCCAGGATGCGTACCGGCAGGATGCCGGCGGCATACATGAGTTCCTCGGGGGCGTAGGTGCAAAAATACCCGACGACTTTTCCTCCGGTGCGTTCCTTCCACGCCTTGGCGTACTCGGCACGGTTGATCCGCCAGTTGCGGAAGGTTCCGAACGTCTCCTGGTCAAACCCGGCTTGCTTCGCCACAGCAGTTCCCCCCATACGTTGTACATCCGAGGTCAGGCCCGGGTTAGAAGCCGCGGCCGACCGTTCATTTCCCGTAGGGCCACAACCCTGGCAACCCGAAGATGGGCATGACCCGCGAGTCATCCTACGCCTTTCCTGAAGTGGCGCTGCCCGGGTTGGACACGTCGGTGGCGTCCGCATCGGCCAGACCGTTTTCCACAGGATAGCGCCAGCCCGGCAGCGCCACGTTCAGGCAGGCGTAGCTCATCTTGGCAGCCCCACCGGCGCGGTCCAACAACGCCAGCAGGCCCGTGCTGACGAACGGATTCTTCCGCGGATTGAAGACTTCGCCCGTTTCCCGGGCCAACGCTTCGTCGTCGATGCCCCGGGCCAATTGCAGCTTGAATAACGACCGCGAGTATGGGGCATCTTTGGCCATCAGACGGGCGCGTTCGTAGCCCCGCCGCAAGGCTTCCAGTTCATCGTCG
>JBGPAW010000364.1:0-4120 GCA_041480905.1 Phycisphaerae bacterium | reverse complement strand
TTACGCCGTCAGCACCACGCGTCCGACAATCCGCCCGCCGCGCAAATCATCTCCGTAGACCGTGGGCACGTCCGTGACCGACAGCGTGCCCGTTCCGGTGGCGGCGTTGTAACCGCCGACCCGGATCAGGTACTGCCGGTTCGCACCGACCGGCACCGTCACCCGGGAAGTCGTGCCACACCCGGTAGTGTCATCGTTGCAGCCCAGGATCGTGGTGGGCGGGCACGTGCAGCCCTCGTAGACGGCGATCTTGCTGTCGTAAGTGGCGGCGTTACAGGTGCTTACCGTCAGGTCCCCCCAGGCCGGGGCCGTGTAGCAGTACCAGATGTCCGCGCCGACCTGGGTATAGCCGGAGAAATTGCACGCCACCGGCTCGTCCGGGCCATCGGTGGTGGCGCCTCCCGTGTCGAAGAAATAGGCCCCGTCAGTGATCGGCAGAGCGTCGGCGCAGTCGTTCGCGCCGTTGGGCTCGAGTTGGCAGTTCTCGTCGCACCCGTCTCCGGGAGTCGTGTTGCCGTCGTCGCACTCCTCGCTCCCGTCGATGAACCCGTCGCCGCAGACGGGGATGCGCTGACAGTTGGCGTCGCAGGTGGTGCCGTTGGGCGGATCGCATTCCTCGCCAGCGTCCACGAACCCGTCGCCGCAGGTCGGGATGCGCTGGCAGTTGGCGTCGCAGGTGGTGCCGTTGGGCGGATCGCACTGCTCGCCCGGCTCCACGATGCCGTTGCCGCACTCCGCCCCGGACTCGCAGTCCGGTCCGGTCAGGGTCAGCACGAAGTTGCCGCTGGCATTACTGTATCCGGACATACGGATCCAATAGTGCACGCCGCCGGTGACCGTGGTGCTCAGGTTGGTCTTGTAGCCCGGTTCGGGACATCCGTCGTCCATGCAGGCGTGCTGGTTGGAGGTGGTGCCGGGGCAGCCGGTGTGGACCGAGATGACGGTGTCGTAATTTCCGGCCCCACAAGTTTTTAGCGTTAGAGTTCCGCCGGCGACGGGTGTGTAGCTATACCACACGTCCGGGCTGGTGGCCGACGATCCGCACGAGGCGGAGCCGTCGTTGTTCGCCCCGGTGGTACTGCCCGAATAGACGCCGGGGCAGATGGGGAAGGCGCCCGCGCAGAGGTCATTGCTGAGCAGGTGGCAGTTGGCGTCGCAGGTCAGCCCATCGGGCGGGTCGCACTCTTCGCCGGGGTCGACGATACCGTCGCCGCAGGTGGGAATGCGCTGGCAGTTGGCATCGCAGGTGGTGCCGTTGGGCGGATCGCAGTATTCACCCGGCTGCACCACGCCGTCGCCGCAAACCCACTGACACGCGGCGTCACAATGGACGCCGTCGGGCGGATCGCACTCCTCGCCCGCGTCCAAAAAGCCGTCGCCGCAAACGGGGATGCGTTGACAGTTGGCGTCGCAGGTCGTCCCGTTGGGCGGATCGCAGTATTCCCCCGGCTGCACCACGCCGTCGCCACATATCCACTGACAGTTGGCGTCGCAATGGACGCCGTCGGGCGGATCGCACTCTTCAGTGCCCTGCACCACGCCGTCGCCGCACACCGGCGGCGGGCCGGAAGGTCCGGTGGTTGTGCCCGTGAGGCTCGTCGGCGTCCCCGGCTTGAACAGGCCTAAGGCAGCCGCCACGTCGCCCGGGGCGGAATCCGCGTCGAAGCGGAAGTTGTACAGCGTGTCCCAGCGCAGCGGGTTGGTGGTGGTGGACCAGGTTACGGCTGCGCCGGTCACTGCGGCGGTCCATGGCGCGTTGTCAATGGGTACTCCGCCGGGAGCGTTGAAGGGTTCGTCGTGATGCTCCACGGCATGAAAACCGACATGGCTCACGATGCTTCCGCCGGGCAAGGGGATGCTGAAGGATCCCACCTGCCGGTCCATGTCGACGTTGAGCAGGGCGTATTCATAGTGCCACATGCCGCCGCCGATGTCGGTCGCCTTGGCGGCCAGGACGCACCGCCCGTCGGGCGATACGAATTCGATCGGCGGGACTTCCTGGGCGATGGTGGTCTTGCGGGCCCCGGTCCAGGCGTCGATGGCGAACCCGATGTTGGGCGGAGTGCCCGAGCCGCTCACGCCGAACGACCAGGTGCCGCCCGGCGACCCCGAAACCGTCGCCGGCTTCCAAGAGGCGCTGTTCATCGCTTTCACGTCGTCCTTGATCGCGTAGAAGCTTTCACCGTAGTAGGTCGCCCCGGCGTTCTGGGCGGGGTCGAGGTCGGCATCGTGTACTTCAACGCGGTGCTGGACGCCGTCGTGGCTGTGGCTGCCCTGGGAGTTGTGCGACCCGGCGTAGGTCCACGCCCCGGTCCAGGGGTTGACTTCGTAGCGCGGTCCCAGGCCGTTTTGGGCGGCGTTGAGCGGGGAGCTGTAGGTGTCGGTGCATCCCACGCCGAGCCAATTCCCGGCTCCGTGCCCGGACTCGTACGTGCACGTCCCCCCGCACTGGGTATTGCCCAGGGCGTAGAACCCGTGCTTGATCCAGGATTGCCCGATCTGCTCGAAGCGGTCGTTCTTGGCCCGGAACAGGTTCATCACGATGAACGGGTGGTCTTCATTCGGTATGGGAAACCACATGACGTCGTGATCGCCGACGTTCCACGAGGTGGTGGCCACAGCCAAACCCACCAGGTCTCCCACCCGGCCGTACTGGGCCAGATCGTAGAGTTGGCAGAAGGTCATGTCCGGTCCGATGTCGCGCGTCTGGGGGAGGGAGGGGCCGACCGGTTCGGGTTCGGGCGGGGTCCCGCCGATCCATTCGGCCATCCCCTGGACGGTCAGCGTACCCAGCGCGTGGTTCGCCAGGCCGGGGTCGCCGAGAGCGGCGGCCCAAGCCGGCGAAAGGTGCAGCTCCGCACCGTGAATCGTGAGGGTGCGCGCGGCGCGGTCGAAGCCCACCTTGATGCGCTCCAACACGAATCCTCCGTCCTTGCCCGCACCGGCGTCGGACAACCGCAGCCGGTCGAACGACCTACCGTCGAGCGGCTCCACGAACCAGTCGGAGAGGTTGTGTTGTTTCGGCGCGGCCGCCACCCACAGGCTCCCAAAGTGCAAGACTTGGCCGCCCAGGAACTGCGGCGCGCTGCCGTCCCATACGGAAAAGGTGAGCGTGGATTCCGGATTGACCGGAAAAACCCACGGCCCCGGTTGACCCCCTGTTGGAGAGGTCTTGGGATCGGCGTCGCCGATCTTCAGCCCTAGACGCTCCACGATGCCGGCATCCAGCGCGATCGTGGTGGTGCCTCCCCGGAGCATCCACACCTCCTCGGCTCGGGAGGCGGCGGGGAAACCGAGCGCCGAAACTGCCAATACCAAGATGAACAGCGTCTTCGGACAGGATTTGGACCACATCGACCTTTCCTCCTCGCTGCGCGAATTCCGCAACAAGTACCCTCACCCGTGCACCAGGGCAGGCACGGCGCGCCTCCGCCTCTCGCCGCGGCCCGACGCCGGCCTTGGTGAAGCTAACGCATTTGAGCTTCATCTTACCTTGCCAACGATCTTATTACAAGGCTTAAAGTTGCAATTGATTTGCTTGAGGGCACGCGTGCCCCGTCCTTTGAGTGTTCGCGGAAAGGTGGGGTGGTTGCACCACGCGAACCCTCGGCTATACTTGCCCCGAACACCCATTTCAAAAGTCGGAGTAGGAATCATGAGCGAGAACACATGGAACACCGCGATCACCGACGTGAAACCCAATGAAATCCGCTTGCGGGGCTATCGTATCGACCAATTGATGGGGCGGGTCGATTTCGGACAAGCCGTCCACCTGCTCCTTCGCGGCGAACTGCCCGACGAGAAGGTGGGACGGCTGCTCACCGCTTTGCTAGTCTCGTCGCTGGACCACGGCCCCGCCGCGCCATCGGCCCACGCCGCCCGCAACGCCGCCTCCACCGGAGCGCCGCTCAGTGCCTGTGTGGCTTCGGGAGTCCTGGCCATCAACCGCTCGCACGGCGGGGCCATCGAGGACTGCGCCCGCGCCCTCAAAGAGGTCGTGGACCTGGCCGACCAGAAGAAATGCTCCCTCGACGAGGCCGCCGACCAAGTGCTTGCCGGCTACAAGGCCCGCAAGGTCCGCGTGGCCGGCTTCGGGCATCGCGTTCACACCGCCGATCCG
>JBGPAW010000363.1:0-4171 GCA_041480905.1 Phycisphaerae bacterium | reverse complement strand
GTGGTCATGGACCGTATCCGCGGCGAGATCATCGATCCGTTGATGCGCGCGGGGGCCGTACCGGATACCGTTTTGCCTCCGCAACTGGCCGGCAACGCCGACAAGCTGGTCCAAACCTTCGACGCGATCAAATGGAACCTGCTGCTGGCCCTGCTGATCATCTACTTGCTGATGTCGGCTCTTTTCGAGTCCTTCGTTTATCCGCTGGTGATCCTGTTCTCGGTTCCGCCCGCGACGGTGGGCGGGTTTGTGACCCTGGCCCTGGTGCACCACCAGAGCGCCCGCAACCCCGTGGTGCCCACCCAGCAGCTCGACGTGGTGACCATGCTGGGGTTCATCATCCTGCTCGGGGTGGTGGTCAAGAACGCCATCCTGATCGTGCACCAGGCCCTCAACAACATGCGGCACTATGGGATGGCGCCCAACGACGCGGTGCGCGTGTCGGTGCGGACGCGGGTCCGGCCGATCTTCATGACGTCGTTCACGACGGTTTTCGGCATGCTGCCGCTGGTCGTGGCGCCGGGCGCCGGCAGCGAGCTCTACCGCGGCCTGGGGGCGGTGGTGCTCGGCGGGTTGCTGCTCTCCACGCTGTTTACCCTCTTCATGGTCCCGGCGATGTTCTCCCTGGCCATCGGCATTCGCACGTGGCTCACCGGCGCGCGCGGTGGCGCGCCGGCCGCGGCGCCCGCCGGCGACTTGGCCGCCGCTTCCTCCCCGGCCTCGCGGCGCCCCGTTTCCGCCCTACCCGGCGAGTCCCTGGCGCCCCAGCCCGACTGAGAGCCCAAGAGCCCATCGCCGGGGAGCGCCAGCCCACCTCCGTTGGGTCCGCGGAGCCCGAAACGACGATGCGGCCGGCAGAAGCGGTAGACCGCCGGCGCGGAGAAGGGCATAGCCTCAGGCCACTCCCGGGGCTTGAGCGGAGACGTCCACGTTCCGGGGCGGCCACCAGCGCAAGTGCTTGTCCAAACTCGACTTACATCTCCACAAGACATCGACCCACCTCCTCTCAAACATGAGATTATTGAGAAGCACGAGGGAATTATTGAATCTGGGGTTTAAACCCTATTGCCAATGCTGGGGAATAAGGTACGATAACTGCAGATTGGCGCGGTTGGAGTAGGGGAAGGGCGGCGCGGGCTTGTTTTTTTGGGAACCTGAGAGCGTTCCGAAGCGTATACTATTGCGGTAGAAAGCAGCGAAGCTGACGAAGCTTCTTTCCCCTCCGGAAAGCACCGGGCGCTTTTTAGTGCTTGGTGCTTTCTTTTTTGAGGTCGTCACAGACCACAAATTCGGTATTTTCGTTGCATCACATTTAATCAGACCTTCTCCCTGGGAAAATAGGAACATAGGGGATACTCACCTATTTCTGATCCTGAGGCCCGCCTCTTCCAAGATCGGCCTTCGTTTCTTGGGTCGGCCCACGGGCAGCGGGCGCAAACGCCGCCCCAGGCGATGCTCCAGCTTGCTCAACAACGCCTCGCTCGCTAGCGGTCGGCCGCGGTGCGTGCTGTGCCGAATGGCGGACACCTCGGTGTCGTCCTCCCGCTGGCGCAGCGTCGCTTCCCAACGCTCGGGCCGCCATGCCGCCAGCCAGCCGGACAGATCCAGCAGCCCGGTCGGGGCCGTCCCGGACACCTGCGCCGAGGCACTCGACCACGGGTACGCCCAGGCCCGCCGCACCAGCTTCGCCCGCACCGGATTCCGCTCCATATAGCACAGCGTCCGCCACAGGTGGACCTCGTCCAGGGCGCAGGAGAAGAAGCGGTTCTGCCACAAGTGTCCGCTGCGGCGGTGCCGACGGTTGAGGTATTGGCTATAGCGAAAATGGGTGCGGCCGATGGCCTTGGCCAGCGAGTCCGCGCGCGTGGGCGTCCCGACGATGTGAACGTGGTTGCTCATCAGGCCGTAGCCCAGGACGGTGAACCCGAAACGTTCGCCGTGGCCTTGGAGCAAGTCCAGATGCGCGTTCTAAGGTCGACGGAAGTTCTGCGCAGAACTATTGATTTTGCGCAGAACTTCCGTCGACCTTAGATCGCCAGCGGCGCGAGTGTGTTCTGAAGGATAAATTCGCGGTAGTCCGGCTGCCAGAGACAGTAAGCCGCGGTGATAATCGACCCGCCGACGACGGCTGTCCAGAGCGTCCATTTAGTGTTCGTGATCAGACGCTGGAAAGCACGGGCCGTCGCGGGATCGCCGGCCTGGGCTATCAGGAAACGCATGCGACTGGCAATGGAGGAGTGCCGCCAACTCCGCTCCTCGTGCGGAATGCCGTTCAAGAGGGCCACGCGATCCAAGGCGCCCACAAAGACCTTCGCCCCGGTCACACACACGGCGTGCCCCGGTCCCGGAGACTGACCGTCAGCCGGGTGGACCCCGCACGCCGCGCCGCACGTCCCGGCCGGAGTGACGCAATGAGCGCCGCACACGTCGGCCTGCCGCTCGAACCGCCGCGACAGCCAGCCGAACGCGACACCCCACACCACCACCATCAACCCCAGGCCCAGACCTTGCAGGGCGGTGTCGCCCAAGCGAAACACCGGATCGGGACGCCGGCCCAGACGCACGACCACCTCCATCATCCCTGAAACCACCAGGATGCTCAGCACGGCGAACAGCAGGAAATAGGGCACGTGGTGGTGGCGCACGTGCCCCGCTTCATGCCCGAAGACCGCCTCGATCTCCTCCTCGCTCAGCCCTTCCAGCAGCCCGTCGGAGAGCAGCACGTAACGCAGCGGGGCGACGACCCCCATCACCGCGGCGTTGATCATCATCCCGTGGCTGTCCCACACCAGGATGTCGCGGCACCGCAGCCCCAGGCGTTGGCAGGCCTGTTCCAGCCGCCGCCGCAACGGACCGTCCTTCAATGGTGAGGTCGTCCAGATGGATTTCAGCAACACCGGTGAGACCACAAACACCGCCACCGCGACCACACCCAGGAGCGCGTCCGGCGCCCACGAGAACAGTAGGGCGTGCGTCAGATGGGACCGGTGATACCCGCAGAGCCGGTAGGTCACCAGGATGAGCATCATCGGCACGGCGATAATCAGAATTTGGTGGCGCAGGTTGAAGGACAGGTACTCGCCCAAGGTCCACACTCGGGCACGGTACATGCCGTCCCACTTACGCAGATGGATGATGTGTTTCCTCAGGGCACGATCTATGGGAAACAGGGCGTGCCAGACCAGCACCAGCCCGACCAGAAAAGGGCTGATGACGATGAGGTCTTCGAGCGCGGACCACGGAGGCAGGTACGGAAGACGCTCGATCAACGCCGGCCAACGGGTGAGAAAGAGGTCGGCGGCGAAGCCCACAAAAACCAACAAGCGTAGCACGAGCGCGCTGCGGTGGTACGTGATTTGTGCGGCCTCGACACCGTTGACTGGGCCTTGCAGCCGGCGGTGGGCGTAGGCCGACCACGCCCGGGCCACCGCCCACCAGAGCGGGAGTTGCCCTATCGCCACCATGAGAGACCAAGTGCCGCTTTCGAGGGGTGGAGGAAAGGGCTGTTGATCGATCCGCCAGATCAACAGCCCAAAAGCTATTAGCATCAGCAAGTGCATGGGTTACAAGAAATTACGGTTCTCTCGCAATGATCATCGCCGCCCATCGTTCTGCCGGTAGAATCTGGGGCGGCGCCTTTCCGTGCCGCGTGATGGACGTCTTTATTACCAGGAGAGCCGGTTCATGAAAAGTCGATGGTTAGCGGTGGTGGGGGCCTTTGTGGGAATGGCCCTTTGTGGCGCGCCGGACATTGCTCGAGGGGGCGAAGATGAGCAGCCGCAGCGCGGACACCGTCAGGGGCCAGGCCGACCGGTCGAGCGGGACCGTGACCCGGTGCAGACGAGCATCCGTTTGGCCGAGCAACTGCGTGACGCGGTACCAACCGAATTCAAGCTCGACGAGAACCAGAAAACCGCGGTGGCCGACCTGTTCGCCAAGCACCTGGAAGCCCTCCAGAAACTGGCGGCGGAGCGACCCGAACCGAGTGACCGAACGGACCAGGAGGAGAAGATTCGCGAGTTGGAGCGTAAGGCCCAGGCGGCCCGCGAATCGGGCGACCGCGATGGGGCCCGGGCCCTGCATCGTCAAATCCGCGAACTGCGGCAGAAGGCGCAGGGGACGCAAGGGGACGAAGTGAGCCGCCTGGAGAGTGACCTGCTCAAAGCGGTGG
>JBGPAW010000362.1:0-4179 GCA_041480905.1 Phycisphaerae bacterium | reverse complement strand
GGCAAAAGGGGACTGGCTCCGAGCCCGACGGGGTTTCCCAGGTCCGGACACCGGCGCAGCGAGGTGCCTGTCCCCTTTTGCTATAAGAGTCGGCCCTATGACGCGGTTGCGTTCCATACGCCTGATGAGAAACTACGGCCGCGTGCGGCGTTGGAGCGGCATCGTCATCCTCCTGGTCCTCGCGGTGGCTGCGCTTTTCTACCACCTGGTCACTACTCCCGAGCGCATTCGCCGCCTGTGTGTGCGGTACCTGTCCCGCTCCCTTGACGGCCAAGTCGCCGTCGAACAAGCCACGTTCAGCCTATTCGATGGAATTCACCTCGACGGCGTCCGCGTGACCGAAACCGACGCCGCGCCGGCCGACCCCTCCGCGGACCGCCCTTTCTTTTCCTGCCGCAATCTGCTGCTCAAGCACGATCCCTTGGCCCTTCTGCTGGGCCGGCTGGTGGTGAAAGAGGTGGTCGCGGTGAATCCGGTGTGCAACCTGGTGCGGAGCGAGGAGACCGGCGAGTACAACCTCAGCCGTATCGTTCGCCGGCCTCCCTTGCGCGAACCCGCGGCCCGACCGATCCTGCCCGTCATACGGCTGCGCAACGCCGCGCTGACGATCGCGCGCCAGCACGGCGGCGAGCGGCGCGACGTCGAGCGGATCGACCTCAGCGTGCTCGCCACGCCCGTCGCCGGCACCGCGGAGACTTACTCCGTCGCCTGGCAGCGCGGCGGACCCGAACCCGCCAAGGGACGCTCCAGCTTTGACCTGCGCGCCCTGTCCTTCAAGAATCTCGATGGCGGCCTGCCCTGGTTGTCGCTGGAGACGGGCATGCTGGTCGCCGCGCGGCAGGCGCCCGAGGCCGTCCGCTGGTTCAGCCTGCTGGGCTTGGCCGGGCGGATCAAGGCCGAGGATTACGATCTCTCCTTCCGCTCCGGCGGGGGCGCAGCCGGGCAACTGACCCTCCGCCTGACTGATGCGGCCTTGTCCATCCCGGGGGACGAATTCGAGCAGACTCTGTCCCGTGAAGAACGCTATCTGCGCTTCGAGGGCGTCGAAGGCCTGGTGCAGTTGGCCGCGACGCGCGCCGACCTCCGGTTCACCGGGGTGTTCCACGGGGCGCCCTGCCGGGTGTCCGCCACCCTGGAAGGCAGCCTCGGTCCCCACGCCCATCTCGACGACGTGGGCCTCTCCGCCAGGATCACCTGTGAAGACCTGACCCTGCCTGCGGTGGGCGAGGAGGCTTCCCCGGCGGCCAACCGTTTCGTGCAGCGTTGGCGAACGCTCCGCAGCTTCTACAACGACTTCGATCCCCACGGGCGCGTCGCCTTGGAAGTCACGCTGACCAAGGCCGCCGGCGCCGGGCAACCGGTGCGTTTGGAGCGGGGCATGATGACCGTGTTGCACGCGGACGGCTCCTTTCGCAGCTTTCCTTATCGCGTGCGCAACGTCACCGGGTCAGTGGAAGTGACGCCCGAGGGGATTTTCCTCCGGCAACTCGCCGGCGACCACGACGGCGCCCCGGTCGTGGTGGACGGCTGGCTCGCCGAGGCACGCTGGTATGCCGCGTCCCGACTGCACCTCACCGGACAAGGCGTCGCCCTCGACCGCGAGCTGCACGACGCGCTCAACGACCGCTATCAAAAGCTTTGGGACACGTTCGACCTGTCCGGAGCCGCCGACATCACCGTGGACATGATCCGGGCCCCCGGCACGGAGGAGAGCCCGCAGCCGTGGGCCCGGATCATCCGCGCCGAGTTACGCGACGCCCGGGCGCGCTATACGGGGTTCCCCTATCCGTTGGAAGGTCTTTCCGGGGGCGTGACCATCGCCGGTGATCGCCTGCACGTGAGCCGGTTGATCGGACGCAACGGCCCGGGGCAGGTCATGGTGGACGGCTGGGCCGAACTCGCCCCGAGGGGTCTGTCCGATCTCGACTTGCGGCTGCAAGCCGAAGGCCTGGCTTTCGACGACCCGTTTCTGGCGGCCTTGCCCGAGGAAGCCCGCGACGCGGTGCTCCGCTTCGCCCCGCGGGGTACGTTCGATCTGGACGGCGACATCACCTTCGACGCCTCGACCGGGCGGGCGACGTATGATCTGACGGCGGCGCTGCGCGACGTGCGGATGACGTACCGCGAGCTACCCGTGCCTGTGGAAGAAGTGGCGGGGACCATCCGTTTGCAGCCGCACCAGATCACTATCCCGCGGCTCGTCGGGCGGCGCGGCCAAGCCGTCGTCACCATGAGTGGGACCTTCGACACCGGGGCCGAGCCGCGGGACGCCCACGCCCTGGTCACCTGCGCGGACCTGGTCGCCGACGAGGAGCTGTTGGCGGCCTTGCCCCAGGACGTGGGCGGCTTCTGCCGCGACCTGCGGCTTACCGGTCCGGTCCGGACCGTCACCCGCTATGAAAAACCGGGACCCACCGACACGGCGAACGCCGGCTGGCGGACCACCATCGACGCCGCCGGGGCCGCCGTCAACCCGCTCTCTTTCCCGTATCCCTTAACCATCACCGGCGGCACGGCGACGATCGAGACGGGGCGCCTCACCTTGGACCACCTGGAGGCGCGGCACGGAGACACCATTCTGTCACTCGATGGCATGGCGGCCTGGGACGGACCGGCGGTGCAGGGCACTTTCACGCTCTCGGGTAAGCGCGTTGTGCTGGATGAAGACCTGCGTCTGGCGGTTCCCTGGCGCTGGCGCCGCGCCTGGAACAAGCTGTCGCCCCGCGGCGCCGTCGACCTGGAGTTGGAACACCTGCACTATCACCGCGCCCGCGAGGCCGCCTCGGCCGACTGGGATTTCGACGGACGGCTGGCCTTGAATGACGTCGGCCTCGACGTCGGCGTGCGTGTCACCGACCTAGTCGGCGTGCTTCAAGGATCGGGCCATGTCAGCGGCGCCTCCGCCGGGCTGTCCACCTCCGCTGAGCTCGCTCTGGATTCCGTGACCATCAACGACCGCCGGGTAGAGAATATCCGAGGACGGCTCGAAAACTCCGCGGCGGACGGCCGGCTGGCCCTGGGGGACGTGTCCGGGACGCTGTATGGCGGTCCGCTCTCGGCGGACGTGCAAGTACGCTTCGGCTCCGACGCGACGCGCTACGACGTTTCGGCCACGATGCAGGACGTGGACCTACACGAGTTCCTGCGCGCCGGGGAGCGCTCCGCCACGCGCTATGCGTCCATCAGCGGCACGCTGGACGCGCGTATCTTCCTGAACGGCTCGGAAGGTGATCCCGGCAGCCGCCAGGGCGGAGGGAGGGTCCACGTCCGCGACGGCAGCCTCTACCGCCTTCCGCTCCTGCTGGCCATTCTCGACGGCATCAACTTCACGGTTCCCCAGGAGCCCGCGTTACAGGAGATGTCCGCCGAGTTCTTCGTGACCGGCCAGCGGGTGGAGCTCCAGGAGATTGTCTTCCAGGGGAGCGCTCTGACTCTCGTCGGCTCGGGCACGTTGATTCCAGGCACCGGGAACCTCGCGCTGAAGCTGGTGGCGGCGACGCCGCGTCGCTGGGGAAGGGTCCCGGTGCTCACTGAGTTTTTGGAAGGGGCCGCCCGCGAGTTGATGGAGGTCGACGTCCATGGCCCGCTGAGCGACCCGGTGATCACCGCCAAACCGCTCCGCGGCGTCGAAGCCGCCGCCCAAACCCTGTTCGAGAAGAAAAAACCGAAGAAACCCAAGCCCATCGCCCCGAAAAAGCCCGCAGGCTAAACGAAATCGGCATTCTCCGCGTGGACGGCGGCCCCGTTCTCGCCCGGAGGCGGCAGCAGGGTTTTGACCGCCACGATTCCGCTCGGTTAGAATTCGCTCTGGACATCGGACGTGATCGGGGAGTTGAGCGTCGTTGACGCCGGCGAAGGGTGCCAGCTCTCGGAATCGGGAGGCCGCCAAGCCAAAAGGAAACAAGATTATGCTCAAGAATGTTTATCTGGCGGGTGGGGTGAGGACGCCCCACGGATCGTTCAACGGAACTCTGGCGGAGGTGCACCCGGCCCAGCTCGGGGCCGCGGCCATCCGGGGGACGCTCGCGGCGGCCAAGGTCAAACCGGACGACGTGGACGAAGTCTACATGGGCAACGTCATCGGCGCCGGGCTCGGCCAGAACATCGCCCGACAGAGCGCCATCGGCGCCGGTCTCAAACCGGAAATCGGCGCCACCACCATCAACAAGGTGTGCGGCT
>JBGPAW010000361.1:0-4183 GCA_041480905.1 Phycisphaerae bacterium | reverse complement strand
TGGACGGTGATGTGGATGTCGCGGACTACGTGACTTTCGCGGCCTGTGCCGGCGATCCGGACGTGGCTCCACCCGCCACCTCGTCCTGCAACATGGCCGACGCCGACGCCGATGGAGACGTGGACCTGGCCGACTTCGCCGAATTCCAGGTGGCGCTCACCGGCGGATGAATCGACGGTCGCGCGGGTCGTGTAAATGACGGGACGATTTCGCCCGGCGGTTTCGGCAGATTCATTCTTCTGATCTATTGAGTTGGCGGGGGGGATGGCGCCTTCGTGAGGCTGTTTCGGGCATTGGGCGTCGTTCTTTGGGAGGAATGAAGATGCTTCCACGCTACATGATGATGCGATGGGTTCTTGTCTTGGCCGTAGGAGGATGGGCCGCGGCCCCGGCGCTGGCCGGGGACGTCGACGGTGAGAGCGCCAGCCCGTTCGGGCGCGGCGTCTACGGCTTGGCCACCCACACGAGCAACAACAACTACGGCGTGTACGGCTAGAGCAACAGCCCCGTCGGATGGAGCGTGTGGGCCCAAGGGAGGCTGAGCGCAACCGGCACCAAAACCTTCCGCATCGATCACCCCGACGATCCCGAGAACAAGTACCTCCTTCACTATTGCTCCGAAGGGCCAGAGCCGCTGAACGTCTACAGCGGTAGTGTCACAACCGACGCGGAAGGCATCGCCTGGGTCCAGTTGCCTGACTACTTTGAGGAAATCAACAAATCTCCGCGCTATCAACTCACCGTCGTCGATGACGCCGCCGGATCAGAATTCGTTCAAGTCAAAGTCGCCCGCAGAATCAAGGAAAACCGCTTCATGATCATGACGAGCGCGCCGGACATCGAGGTCTGCTGGGAAGTCAAGGCCGTGCGCAACGACCGGTGGGTCCGGACGTACGGCGCGCCCGTCGAGGTCGAGAAGCAGGACCTTGAAAAGGGCACCTATCAGCACCCCGAACTCTACGGCCTGCCGGCTGGGAAGGGCATCGACTGTCGGCCCGACCCGATTGAACAAGGGGAAGTTATGGTGCGGGTATCCGGACATCGGGCCGGCCAGATAGAGCTTCCGCGGCGCGGTAGGTCTCATGCCGTCCCATCCTGTGGAACGCCCGCCTGCCGGTCAACCTTCCCTTGCCCCGCCAAAAAAAATCCGTCCGGCGCGGCAAGTCCCCAAACCGTTTCCGTTCAAAGAATTAGCACTTAAGCCTCTTAGGAAACAGGAGAAACAATGAGCATTCTCACCATGATTCGCCGGGCAGTTTCACCCGACGTCGTCTTTCTGGCAGCGCTGGCGCTGGCGCCTGGGCGTGCACGCGCCCAATGCCCCGATGAGTGGTTCCCGATCTTCGGCGTGCCGCCCGGGACCAATGGCCAGGCCTTCGCCGCGACGCTCTGGGACCCCGATGGCAGCGGGCCTCAAGCCGCCCAGCTCATCGCCGGCGGCGACAACATCGCCTCCGGCTCAACGTCGCTGCTTGGAAACTTGGGAGGCGGCTCTTCCGGTACGGATTTGCCGCAGGCTGAATCGCCGCCGCGCGCGTAGCGCGGCCGCTGGTACTGGTTCACTTTGGTGTCGTAAGCTAAGGAGACGAAGGATGTTTCATCGTGCCCGCATCTCAGCAATCGTGAGTCTTGGGGTCATTCTATCGGCGGCGGCAGTAAAGGCTGACGTCCCGTGCAACACCGTCGGCATCCCCAACCCGGAGCCGGCGGTGAGCGACTGGTTCGGCTACTCGGTCGCGGTCAGCGGCGACATGGCGGTGGTCGGAGCGGCCTTTGACAATCCTGGCGGCGGAAATGACGACGGCTCGGTTTACGTGTACCGCTTCGACGGCTCGGCGTGGCTGCTGGAGCAGACGATCCCCAACCCGGCGCCGGCGGGGCCGACAATTTCGCCTACTCGGTCGCGGTTAGCGGCGACGTGGCGGTGGTCGGAGCGCCCCAGGACAAACCCGACGACCAACCCGGCGCCGGCTCCGCTTATATCTTCAGCTTGGCCAACGCGGGAGATTTGGACGGCGACTGTGATGTCGATCTCGATGACTACGTCATATTCTATTCTTGCTTCACCGGACCGAATCTGCCGGCTGACGAAGGCTGCCTTGACGCCGACCTCAGCGGCGACGGCGACGTGGACCTGGAAGACTTCGCCCTGTTCCAGAACGCCTTCGCGGCCGCTCCCTGACCAACGTGATGGGGGCAGGCGGCGATTTTGGGTAGGATGGCGCTCACGAGCGGGTGCGAAGCCGGCCGACCGGGTTTCTCGAATTTCATGCTCTGCGGCGCGAACATCAGGGGACGTTCTACGGACACTCTACTTTTCCTTGGCCCGGGTGCGGCGGATCACCGACCCGGCGGATCGCGGAGGACCTGCGTGGGGTGGACGGGCTGGACTGGATCACCGCCCTGCGGGCCCCGGCCATCCGGGCGTTGGCCGAGCAGAAGCTCATCCCGCCCTCGCTCTTCGACGAGCAGGACCTGGCGGAGATTCGCGCGCCGGACTATCCCGGCGAGCGGCTGGTGGCCTGCCGCAACCCCTTCCTGGCCGACGAGCGGCGTCGTCAACGTGATGAACTCCTTCGGGCCACCGCAGTTAAGCTGGACGCGATCGTGGCCGCCACGCACCGGGCGCCGCGGCCGCTGCGGGGGGCGGCCCGCCTCGGGCGGCGCGTGGGGCGCGTGGGGCGGGTGGGGCAGCGCTATAAGGTGGCTAAGTACTTTAACGTCACCATCACCGACACGGCGTTCAGCTATGCACGCGACGCCGAAGCCCTCGCGGCCGACGCGGCCATCGACGGGATTTACGTCATTCGCACCAGCGTGGAGGAAAAGCACCTCTCCCCCGCGGGAGCTGTCCGGGCCTACCAGGGCTTGTCCGTGGCCGAGCGGGCCTTCCGCAGTCTCAAGACGGTAGACCTGAAGGTGCGGACCATTCACCAGCGCTTGGCCGACCGCGTGCGGGCGCCTGTCTTCTTGTGCCTGCTGGCGTACTACGTGGAGTGGCACCTGCGGCGGGCGTTGGCTCCGCTGCTGTTCGAGGACGACGACCCGGCGGGGGCTGCGGCCAAAGCGGCGGAACGGCGCACGGCCGAGGGCTACCCGGTGCACCGCTTCCAGACCCTGCTGGCGGACTTGGCCACGCTCACGCGTAACACCGTGCGTTTCCTGGCCGCCGACGATCCGCGTTCCGGGACATCGCCGGGGTGAAGTGAATCCGGAGGAGCGTCCTGCCCCATCGCAGAGACGCTCTGCCGGACGAGCGGCCTGCCGCATCCGACGGCGACCGCTGTTTTCGATGCGCGGGGCGGAGCCCCCGCGAACACCATGGGAGCTTCTCCATGCGTGACCGTGCTCTTCGTCGGCGTAGCCGCCATCGGTGGTGGGCCGTCCTCCACATGTGGTGGATGACCTGCCGTGGTAGACGCTGTTCGTCCATACTGACTGTGTTCAGCATGGCGGAGAGCCGGTCTACGAGATTCCAGTGCTGATCGGCTGCGGATTTGCCCGGCCGGAAGGTAGGAGCGGCGTATTCCAGCCATCCGCGCAGCGTCTGGGTGATGGGTCGCCCGGAAGGGTCACCCATCAGGCTCGCGCGGTGGAGGTTCTGCTCTAGCTTCGACCAGGCGGTCTCGGTCAGATTAGTCCGCAAGTGCCCGCTTTCCATCCCCAGGGCGTACCCAAGCCATTCCGCGGTATTGCCCGTGGAGAGGTCGGTGGGGGCCGACGCGGGTCTATGTGGGCGCGGATGGGGTCAAAGTTCGGACGGTGACGCAAACGGAGAAGGAAAAACGCCGCCAGCAGCACGTGGTCCGGCGGCAGCAGCGGGGCCGTGCCGGGGTGGGGAACCTCCGCCCCTTGCCGCCGGTCCGTACCGGAAGCGCTGAGGGGTTCAAGGAGCTGAAGCTGGGATTGTTTTATGACCAGGAGAAGTCGCGGAGACATCTGTTGGCCACGGGAGGCAACCACGAGGAGTTTGGCCGGCGTCTGCGGCAGCAGGCGGAGGCGCTGGGGTTGGAGCAGGCCCAGGAAACCCTGTCGCTGACCGACGGAGGTCCGTGGATTCGCAAACAGATTCTGGAACATCTGCCCTATCTGGGAGCCATGGTGTTGGACTTTTATCACCTCAGCGAGCATATCTGGGAGACGGCCCGCTGCTGCCTGAGGGAAGGGGAAGCCGCGGGGTGGG
>JBGPAW010000360.1:0-4195 GCA_041480905.1 Phycisphaerae bacterium | reverse complement strand
GGGTCGATGCAGCAATGCCAGGGAGATGAGTGAGTTCGGGTCTGGTCTGGCGGGTTCGAGCTGTTGTTACGTTGAGTGACGTCGGACCGAGTTTGGTTGGTTGGGTTGGCCTTGTATGTCGCTGTCGGTACCTCCGTCGCTCAGGCCGTTACTTCTTGGTGGGCTGGAACCCGGTCTGTGACGGAACGTTTGCACGGTCGTCTGGTGCACTGTTTGGGTCGCTGCCGGCTGGGCATGAGTGTCCGGGCTTGGTCTGGTACGGGTGGTTGGTTGGTTGGTTGGTTGGTTGTGGTGGGGTGTGTTCGGCGTGGCGTGCTGGGTGTGGGCGGAGGCTCCCGGTATGGATCTGGGTGTCGAATCCGATCCTCTTCGTGGAGCCTCCGCATGGGGTGCATCTCTTTGATATGTGCGATTTGATGTCATATCGGGACAAGGGGTCTGATAGGCGGAGTGTTGTGTAGTTAGGTGACTTGTTGGGCGTTGCGGTGAGTGATGTCTGCTGGTTATGGGCGGTTGGTTGGGGTTCGCTGGGTGGTTCCGGGGTGGTCGGGCGGTGTCGGGTCCGCTGGTTCCGTGTCCGGATTGGGGATGCTGGGCAGGAATCATCCCTGGGAGGAACCGGAGGCACAGCGGTGACGGTGAAATTCTCGGTGACGGTGACGCGGGTGGACGAGGACGGCAATCAGTCCCCGGTGGAGCAGGAGTTGGCGGTGGCACTGGCCGGTCCGGTGGAGCAGTTGTCCATGATGTTCACCTGGACGGCCCAGGATGCCGGCCACCTCGATCACGGGGAGCGGGAGAAGGTGCTCGTGGAGTCGGGTCGGGAGTTGCAGCGGCGGTTGTTGGAGGCCACGTTCGCGATCGACTGTGCGCGTGAGGAGCGGGTCAGTCAGGTCACCAGTGCGGCCCGGATCCGGCACGGCACGGTGGAGAAGAGTCACGAGCGGGGCGTGGTCAGTGTCTTCGGGCCGGTCCGGGCGGCACGGCTGGCCTACAAGAACCGGCGGGAGCCGAACCTGTACCCGGCCGACGCGCGGTGGATGCTGCCCGATGACGTGTACTCCCTGGGGATGCGGACCCTGGTGGCCTTCCATCTGGCCACCGGCGGGTACGGGCAGACCCAGGAGATCATCAAGGCGAGGACCGGGGTCACGGTCGGGCGGGCCCAGCTGGCCGGACTGGCCGGCGACCTGGCCGCCCTGACCGGCGACTTCTACGCCCGGCGGGCCCTGGACGCCCAGGAGGACGGCCCGCCCGGTGACGTGCTGATGATGCAGGCCGACGGCAAGGGCATCGCCCTGCGCCCCGAGCACCGCAAAGGTACCGGCAAGACCGATGCCGCCCACCCGGGGATCAAGAAGATGGCCGAGATCGTCGCGGTCGCCGACTTCACCCCCGCCATCCGCGAACCAGCCGACATCGCAGCCCCACCGGCCCACAGGAAGGAACACCCCGGACCCACCGCCCGGGACAAGTGGGTGTCGGCCTCCATCACCGACGACATCCCCGCGATGATCGGCGCGGCGTTCGAGGAGGCCGACCGCCGCGACCCACAACGCCTACGCCAGCGGATCTTCCTGGTCGACGGGAACAAACAGCAGATCACCGCCATCGAAGCACACGCCGCGGCCCGCGCCCTGAAGGTCCCGGTCCTCATCGACTACCTCCACGTCAGCGGCTACCTCGGCAAGGCCGCCAACAGCCTGCACCCCGGCGACCGGGCCGCCGCCGGCCAGTGGGCCGACAGCCAACTACTGCGCGTCCTCCACGGGCGCGCCAAGGCCGTCGCCGCCACCCTGCGATCCATCGCCGCCAAAACCCGCAAAAGCCCCCGCACCAGCCACCTCGACCTGACCGCCATGGACAAGGCCGCCACCTACCTGGAGAACAACCACCCACACATGCGCTACGACAAGGCCCTGGCCGCCGGATGGCCCATCGCCACCGGCATGATCGAAGGATCCTGCCGCTACGTCATCGAGGACAGATTCGGAATCACCGGCGCCAGATGGTCCCCCGACGGCGCCGAAGACATCGCCGGGTAGGCCGCGGGATTTGCACGCCGCGGCCCCCCACAGATCCGGACGTGAACCTCTCGGTTCATCCGGCTCGTGTCGTCCAGTTGACGGGCGTCAGTACCGCAACTGCCAGTGCGCAAACAACCCTGGGGCCCGCTTGCGGACCCCGTCCAGCCAGTCGCGTGCTCGCTTCTCGCTGCGTTCCAAGCGTTTGTACTTCCACCTCGCCCAGCGCATGAGATGGCGGTCCATGCGCTTGCCGATGGGGATCACCGCGCTCGGGTAGAACACAGTGAAGTAGTTCAGCCAGCCCGCAAGGACCGGATTCACTTCCTTCGCGAGGTCTACCAGTGTCCAGGTCGTGTGTCTATGCAACCGCCAGGAATCCGCCTTCCGACTCATCGTGGTCAGTTTCTCCGCAGCCACCGCCGGCAGGAAGTTGGTATAAGCCTTTTCCTGCCGCTTGTCGTAGGCTTTACGAGGACGGAACGTGTACCCGCAGAACGTGAACGACACCAGATCATACTCCTGACGGCGTTTGTTGTCCTTGCAGTACACGATCTTGGTTTTGTCGGGGTGAAGTTCCAACCCGATCTCGACCATCCGGCTACCGATCGCCGCCCGCACCTGCCGGGCCTGACGCTCGGTCACACAATGGACCACCACATCATCCGCGAACCTCTCAAACTGGACCGCCGGGAATTCCCGGACCATCCAGAGATCAAAGCCGTAATGCAGGAAAATGTTAGCGATCAACGGTGAGGCAGGGCCCCCTTGCGGGGTTCCTTTGACCCTCGTGACCAGGGTACCCTTGGGCATCAGCATCGGCGCTTTCAACCAGCGTTCCACATACAGCAGGACCCATTTCTGATCCGTGTGTCGCGCTACCGCCTTCAGCATCAAATCCCACGGAACGGAATCGAAGAAGGCTTTCACGTCAAGGTCGACGACCCAGTCCTTCCGCCAGCACCGTTCCCGGCACACCCGCACCGCATCAATCGGAGACCGCCTCGGCCGGTACCCGTAGGAGTCGTCGTGGAACACCCGTTCCGCGTCCGGCTCCAGCACGAAAACCGCTACCACCTGGGCAATCCGATCAACCACGTTCGGGATCCCGAGGACCCTCGTCCCGCCTTTCTTGGGTATCTCCACCGCCCGGACCGGACCAGGGAAATAACTTCCCGACGACATCCGATTCCACAGCTTATACAGGTTCTTCTTCAGATCCTGCTCGAACTGCTCGATCGACACACCATCAGCCCCGGCCGCTCCGCCGTTCCTTTTCACCTTCACCCACGCATCCCACACCAGACGTTTGGGGATGTCATACGCCTTGCCTTCCAACCTCGACTCACGCACGCGGCTCATTCCTTCCGGTTGACCGAATTCGCTTGCCAGGACAACCCCACCCCTTCGCTCCCCAACCCACTGCGATACGCAGGCGGATCACAGCTACTACGGGCGAGTCCGCCAGCGCTTCCGCAACGGTACTCAGTCCCTCACGGATTCCGCCGCTTGGGATTCTCCCTCTCACCAGCATGCACCCCCAACTACTCGGATGCTGACCAGTAGTATCGGTCACGCCTTCACATGTTCCACACGAGAGCCTGGACCGGGCTCATGCTGCCTGTATGCCGGACACCGTCTGGGCAGCAATACGGATATCTCCCAGACTTATCCCAGAGCATTTGAGCGACCCTGGTTCTGATGTCACCTAACCCGTTACGACACGTCAACGGCAGAGAACCCAAAGACACACCTGAGTTCATCGCTCATCTTCCCGGCCCACACCTGACGCGATCACTGCCGCGCCTTTTCCGACGACGTTCAAGACAACGGTCTTCAGCCAATGCCCCTCGCGGCGGTTTAGATCCATCGTCCGCACGACGACCCTGGAGGACCAACAAACCTCCATCTCCCATGCAGCACCGCACTCCACGAAGCCACCATCCTTGCCTCGCTTCCTGCGTTCATGTTCACAACTCAAACTCCGAGCCATCGTCGTCAACGGCGACCTCGACGACTACATGAACCACTACAAGAAACGCTACCTCGAAGAACACCACCTCACCCGCTACGACCCCACCACCATCCCCAACCTCCACCTCACCGCCTGACCGAAACACCCCGCAATAACCCACATCTCAAAGAGACACACCCGCCGGCGCGCCTCTGCT
>JBGPAW010000359.1:0-4205 GCA_041480905.1 Phycisphaerae bacterium | reverse complement strand
TGATGCTTGGTGATAAAATGGTCCACGGCGTTCTCCTTTCCACGGCGGCGCTGAGAACCACCATGGTCAGGCCAGAACGCCACTTTTTCTATACGGGCTGATCAGGGACTCTTTGGTTGCGGCCGAAGGCCGCTTTGGGGTAAATCTCCGATCCATTACAGAAGAATATAGCGTGCTCGACTTCAGTTGTCAATGGCCCGGAGGGCTGCGGAAAATGTTGCCGCCGGCCGCCACCGCGGGTATGCTTATGTTGAGCTGTTGGTCGGAGTCCACGCGATGACGCTCGAGCAGCTTCGCAAAGCCCATCAGGCCCGCCCTTTCAAGCCGTTCACCCTGCGCACCGGCGGCGGCCGGGAGTGCTTCGTGCCGCACCCGGAGTTTTTGTTCGTCACCCCGCCGGGGCAGACCATCATCGTTGTGGACCGCGACGGCACCGTGGACCTACTTGACCGTCTTGCTGGTCGAGTCCCTCCATTTCAACGACGCCCGCCCGCGGCCCCGCAGCCGACGGCGCTCTCCTAAGGAAATGCGATGAAAGTGGCCGTCACGGGAGCGACCGGGTTTCTCGGAAGATACGTCGTCAACCATCTCATCGGCCTGGGACACTCGTGCCGGTGCTGGTTTCGCCCGGACAGTGACCGCGGCGGGTTCGTCGAGGACGGGAGCCGTCTGGAATGGTGTCCGGGGCAGTTGGGCGATCGTGAGGACGCGCGCACCCTGGTCGAGGGAACCGACGCCGTGGTGCACGCGGCCTTGTTCCGTCCCGGGGCGGGCTTCCGCGGCGCGGAGGGCGACCTGATCGAGTTCGCGGAAAAGAACGTGCTGGGCACCTTGAGCCTGATCGAAGCCGCCCGACGCGCCAGAGCGGGTCGATTCATCTTCATCAGCACCTGCGCCGTCCACGAAGTCATCCTCGACGACCGGCCACTGGATGAAGCCCATCCGCTCTGGCCGACCAGCCATTACGGCGCGCACAAGGCAGCCCTCGAGAAGTTTGTGCACAGCTACGGACTGGGGCAGGGCTATGACATCTGTTCGCTCCGCCCGACGGGCATCTACGGGCTCACCCGACCCATCGAGCACAGCAAATGGTTTGATCTGGTGCACCGGGTCAAGCGCGGGGAGGACATCCGCAGCGAACGGGGCGGCAAGGAAGTCCACGCCGCCGACGTGGCCAAAGCCGTCGGCATCCTCCTCACCGCTCCGCGCGTCGCCGGGCAGGCCTACAACTGTTACGACATGTACATTTCCGAGGAGACCGTGGCGCGGATCGCCCGGGAGCTGACCGGGAGCCGCAGCGAAATCAGCGACTTGAACCGCGGTCCCCAGCACCGGATCGAGACCGGCAAGCTGCGAGCAGTCGGCATGGAATTCGGGGGCGAACCGCTTCTCCGCGCGACGATCCGCGCCATGCTCGAAGCTTCGGCGTTGGGGAGCTGATGGCAGACAGCCCTCTACCTGCCGGGATTCATCATGTACTTGTGCATGGCCGCGGCGGCGGTCTTGCCGTCGTACATGGCCAGGATGACCGTGGCTCCGCCGTAGGACGCAGTCTTCTTGCCCATTCCGACGGTAGCCCTTAACGGCAAGGGTCACCATTCCAGATCGAGTGAATAGCGCAGTGCCCGGGCCAGCGAGAATTTCTTCTCGTCCGACAAAGCCGTGATCCGCTCACGCATACGGTCTTTCGGAATGGTGTGGAGGTTGTCGGTGTTGATGACGCAATCCGTGGGCATTCCCTCCGCCCGTGACATGGGTACTTCACTGGGCAGTGAACGAACGACGCGCGTCACCTCGGCAATCGTGACGTTCTGTCGTCGGGCCAGCGCGTCGGCACGCGAGACGATCGCGACCGGTCGATGACCGGCGTCGCCGGCGAGTTCAGCCCACCATACCTCCCCGCGCGTCACCCCGGCTTACCTCGCTTGTTCCGAAGGACCGGAGGATAATAGGCGGACCAGTCCTCGCCACAGGTGGACTCGGTCCACGAGGCCAGCCCGCGTCGCCCGACCGCAGTTTCCTCAGCTTCCGTGAGTCCGGAAGTCTCCTCCAACAGCGCCGCGGTCAGCTTTGCGAGTTCAGCGGGCGGTAACGCACGAGCATCTCGCAGCACAGATTCGAAGCTACTCATATCATTGATTCTACCGGCAGCAGCAGCGCACGTCTACCTTCGCTGGCTGCGTGGTGCTCCACTGCCCATGAGGTGCGTTGGGCAGCCCTGCACTTCCAATAGCTGACGCTGAAAGGCGATGGGTGACGGCTACGCGCCGCTGTTCATCATGTACTTGTGCATGGCCGCGGCGGCGGTCTTGCCGTCGCCCATGGCCAGGATGACCGTGGCCCCGCCGCGGACGATGTCGCCACCGGCGGACATCCCCGGCATGCTGGTCATGCGGTTGTCGTCGCATTTCCCCTGGAAGGACGTCTGCTCATCAGGAACGAAAGCGGACCGGGACATCGCCGCGAGCATGCGGCGATGTCCCGGGAGTTGTCCGCGCTCAGGGAGCGCCATTCCCGCTGTCCGAGTCAGACCGCCCCGGGCTAGCAGCCGGGGTTCTCGACACAGTGTGCATGCTCGCCACCGGCGTTCTTGTGGCACTCCAGCAGCGGCATGCCGACGGGAACTTGGAAGTTGTCGTCAGGAGTGGAGCACGTGTCCGCCGGGTTGTCGCCAAACGACCAGGGTACGTCCTGGATCGTCATATAAATCGGATCGGCGGTGAGATACTTCACGCCGTAGGGTCCCAGACTAGTGAACTTGTACCGCGGCCGGACCCAGAATTGGGCATCGAAGGTCCCCCCGCTCGGGTGCTCCTTGGTGGCGGTCATCGAACCATCCGTCACCGGCGTGGGCGACAGAACGACCTCGACGGTCCAGTCGCCGCAGCCCGGGACACTGATCGGGCTACAACCCACCATCTCCAACTCGAGTAGCCGGATGGCCGTCGTGTCGGGGTTGGTCTCGAAGCACATCCATTCAAGGCGCTGCATCTTTGTGTCCGCGCACGGACCGGGCGCTTTCATCCGAACCGTCCCAGAGTATGGGACGGTCTGGCCTGAGCAGAAGAAGCCGGCCGGAATGGGAGTGGCGGCAAAACTTACCTTCGTAGCGTCGGGAGAGCACGAGGTGCTGGTCAACCAGCAGTCCGTGCCCGGGCAGGCGCAGCCGGAGGGGCAGCCACAGGGGTTGGGATCGCAGTCGGTGCCGTTGCCCTGATACTCCCCGGAGCACCCCGACTGCGTGGTCACGGTGCAGTCACCGGTGGCCGGATCGCAACACGCCCCGGTCGGCGGGGAACCGCAGGGATCCGGATCGCAGTCCGTACCGTCGCCCATATAGATACCGAAGCAACCGGTTTGGGTGGTCTCCAAGCAACCGCCGGGGGGGTCCGGGAAACAGCACGCCCCCATGCACGGATTCGGAGGTCCGCAAGTGGTACCGTCGCCCTGATACTCCCCGGAGCACCCGGATTGGGTGGTCACGGTGCAGGCCCCCGTGCCTGGGTCGCAGCATGCCCCGGTCGGCGGGGGCGGACAGGGATTCGGCGTGCAGGTGGTGCCGTCGCCCAAATAGTTGCCGGTGCAACCGGTTGCGGTGGTCTCCATGCAGTTGCCGGTCAGCGGGTCACAGCAGGCCCCGATACACGGGTTGGGATCACAGTCGGTGCCGTCGCCCTGGTAGGCGGTGGGGCCGTAGAGGTTCGTGCAGTCCCACTCATTGATCTCCTCGCAACTGCCGTCGGGGAGACAGCAGGCCCCCACCGGGGCCGGTACGCAGTGTTGGTGCGTAAACTCCTGCTGGTACAGATAGAAATCGTAGAGATCCACGTGGCCGTCGCTGTTGAGGTCCCACCGCGCGCAGTCGTTCGGGGGAAACGCCTCGACCGGGCCCGCCAGGCAATCGACAAACCCCGCGAACTGCGGGCAGGTGGATCCGGCGCCCTTCCAGGTTCCCCCGAGCCCCTGAACGCAGGTGCTCTCCTCGATGTTGTCGAGGCAGCTACCATCCGGGCGGCAACAAGCCCCCAGGGGTGGGGGACAGGGATTCGGGTCGCAGACCGTTCCATCGCCCTGATACTCCCCGGTACACCCGAGTTGGGTAGTCACGGTGCAGGCGCCGGTGGCCGGATCGCAACAGGCCCCGGTCGGCGGGGGACAGGGATTCGGAGTGCAGGTTGTGCCGTCGCCCTGATGAACCCCGGCAC
>JBGPAW010000358.1:0-4211 GCA_041480905.1 Phycisphaerae bacterium | reverse complement strand
GTGGGGTTCGAGATTGGCGAACCATCCGCGCACGAGGTCGGGAAAGTGGACGCGCAGGTGCCCGATAATGTCGCTCCACTCCGATGGTTTCAAATCACCCATGCGGATCCCTTCCCGCTATCTTCGAGTATTCACCAAGCAGCACGCGGAGGTCACGAAGAAAACAAGAAACCGTAACATCCTGCAAAAAATAGAGTTACGTGTGTAGCTGACCGGGGACACCCCGGGCGATCCCATTATAGCGACTCGCCTAAGAATCTCCAGCCCCAAACGGGTGGAGCGGGGGTTGTGAAATTCTGTGAGTCCGCAGAGGATCCGCAACCTGTCCACACCCACACCACGACACCTCCAGGCGGCCTCATTATAATGTGCTCATGGCGGACCGGTCGGGAGATTGGTTGACCCAAACGCTCCGGAATCTGGATCAAGCGGCGGACAGCGCCGTGGCGGGGCGACACGAGTGGGCGTGTTTCGCGGCCCAACAGGCTGCGGAAATGGCCGTCAGGGGGCTCCACCTCAAGTGTGGGCAGGAAGCCTGGGGGCACGTGGTGCGGCGGCTACTGGAAGACCTGCCGGAGCACGTTGGCGTACCGGCGGAATTGGTGGAAGGGGCCCGGACGGTGGACCTTCATTACCTGCCGACGCGCTATCCGAACGGACATGAAGCAGGTGCTCCCGGGGAACACTACGGACCCCTGCAAAGTACCGAGGCCATTCGCTGTGCCCATCAGATCGTTGAATTCTGTCGTGTTCAAATGGCCGGACCGTGAAACGGTCCTGGCGGCGGCACGACGTTGGGCCGCCCACCTTCGCCAGTGCGACGGAATGGTTCAGCGGGTCGGCTGCATCGGTTCCTACGCGCGGGGTGATTGGGGGGTGGGCAGCGATTTGGACGTGGTGGTCATCTTGAGGGAGAGTACCCGGTCCCAGCGGGAGCGGTACGCCCACTACTACCCGGACGGTTTGCCGGTTCCGGCTGACCTCTGGGTCTATACCCAGGCGGAGTGGGAGTTGCTAAACTCCCGGTCTCCCCAGCTTGGGCAGCGGATCCAAGGGGAGTGGATCGGGTTATGAGCCAGGATGGCGTCCATGAGCACGGTGACCAAAGAGCAGTTGAGCTTTGCGTTCGTGCCTTCCTCTCCGCCGGCTAAGAAGTCCGTCCGCCGCAAGTCCGCTGAACGGAAACCCGATCGGCCACGGCCCAGCGCGGGGGAATTGCGGTCCGCCGGCGGAATGGGCAAGCCCACACGCCGGAGAGTGACGGCCGAAACGCTGGCCAGAGAGCAGCGCGAAATCTCCGTCTCCGAGTTCTTCGCCAAGAACCGCCACCTGCTGGGCTTCGACAACAAGCGCAAGGCCCTGCTCACGGCCGTCAAAGAGGCGGTGGACAACAGCCTCGACGCCTGTGAAGAGGGCGGCATCCTCCCGGACCTGGACATTCGGGTGCAGCAGGTCGATGAGGAGCGGTTCCGGGTGATTGTGCAGGACAACGGCCCGGGCATCGTCAAGCAGCAGATTCCCAACATCTTCGGGAAGCTGCTGTACGGCTCGAAGTTTCACCGCCTCAAGATGGCCCGCGGGCAACAGGGCATCGGCATCAGCGCGGCGGGCATGTACGGACTGATCACCACCGGCAAGCCCATCAGCGTAATCAGCCGGATCGGTAAGCAGCATGAGGCCCATCATTACAAGATCGCCATCGACACGAAGAAGAACCGCCCAGATGTGGTCCACGACGAATCCGTGTCGGTGGACTGGGAGCACGGCACCCGCGTGGAGATCGAGCTGGTCGCCTCGTTCATCAAAGGGCGGCAGGGCATCGGCGAGTACATCGAGCAGACCGCTATCGCCAATCCGCACGCGTCCATCGTGTACCATGCTCCCACCGGCGAAAGGGTGGAGTATCCGCGGAACGTGCAAGCCCTGCCCCAAGAGACCCGGGCCATCAAACCCCACCCCTACGGCATTGAGCTGGGTACCTTGATGAAGATGCTCAAGGAGACGTCGGCCAAGAAGATCGGCGCGTTCCTGCAGAAGGAATTCTCGCGGGTCAGCCCGACGATCGCCAAGGGGGTCTGCGCCAAGGCGGGCGTCACGCCGTTGACGTGGGTGAACGCCGTCGATCCCCCGACCGTCGAGAAGCTCTACAGTGCGCTGCAGAGCATGCGGATCAAGGCCCCCAGCACCGATTGCCTCGCGCCCATCGGCGTGGAAGCCATCCTGAACGGGCTGCTCAAGGGCGTGAAGGCGGAGTTCTACACCGCCTCCACCCGCAATCCCGCCGTGTACGGGGGCAACCCGTTCCAGGTGGAGGTGGGCATCGCCTACGGCGGCCAGTTGGCGGCGGAGTTGGCCGACAGGAACGGCAACGGCAAAGGCCCGCCGGAAACGGTACAGGCCCGCGTGATCCGCTTCGCTAACCGCGTGCCCTTGCTCCACCGCCAGAGCGCCTGCTGCACGTTCAAGTCCGTCCTGGAGACCAAGTGGAACAACTACGGTCTTTCCCAGCCGCGCGGGGCCCTGCCGCAGGCGCCCATGGTGATCCTGATTCACCTGGCCAGCGTGTGGGTGCCGTTTACCTCCGAGTCCAAGGAGGCCATCGCCGACTACGACGAAATCCGCAAGGAGATCAAGCTGGCCATCGCCGAGTGTGGGCGGCGCCTGGGGCTGTTCCTGCGGCGCAAGAAACGACGGACGGCCTACTCGCAGCGCCGCGACGTGTTCACGCGCTACATCGGCGAGGTGGTCGAGTCGGTGCGGGCCATCACCGTGTGCGACAGGGACAAGCTGCGGCGGTCGCTGCTGGCCCTGGCCGAGAAGTTCACGCATCATGCCGACGTTGAGTTCGACGAACACGGCCACATGATCCGGCACCCGCAACACGAAGCTGATCCGGAATTCGAGCACACCATCATCGTGGATGCCGAGGTGGAGGCCGGGGCGCCGGAGTCGCTTTTCGGCGGCGGGTCCGCGCCGGCCGCCGGCCAACGGCGCGCTCCCCGCAAGACCAAAAGGACGGGTCATGGACCGGCCTGCCGGCTTGAAAACCTATCTACCCCTGCTACGATCAGGGCGTCGATCTAATGCTCCGACACCCCGGATTCGACGAGCGGGCGAGAGGGCGAGGCTCCTGCTGAGCCGCGGCTCGCCCTCCCCAGGACCCGCACATGAGCCGCATCGGAGCACGAGTGAGTGGAGGGCAGCGATGTCTCTCGAGTTGGACAGGGTGTATGGGGAGGATTGTCTAAAGGGGCTCAAACGGCTTGCGCCGGGCTCGATCGACCTGGCCTTTGCCGATCCACCCTTCAACATCGGCTACGCGTACGACGTGTACGACGACCGGAAGGGATACGACCAGTATCTCGAATGGACCCGGCAGTGGACGCGGGCGGTGGCCGAGGTGCTCAAACCGACCGGCACGTTCTGGGTGGCCATCGGGGATGAATACGCGGCGGAGATGAAGCTGATCCTCCAGAACGACCTGGGGCTGATCTGCCGAAGCTGGGTCGTGTGGTACTACACCTTTGGGGTCAACTGCAAGTACAAATTCACCCGCAGCCACGCCCACCTGTTCTACTTCGTCAAGGACCGCAAGCGGTTCACCTTCAACATCGAGTCGATCCGGGTGCCCTCCGCCCGCCAACTGGTCTACGCCGACAAGCGGGCCGTCGAAAAGGGACGCCTACCGGACGACACTTGGATTCTCCGCCCGCAGGACCTTAGCGGAGGATTTCGGGCCGAGGAGGACACCTGGTACTTCTCCCGCGTCTGTGGGACCTTCAAGGAACGACGAGGCTGGCACGGTTGCCAGATGCCCGAGCAGCTCCTGGGGCGGATCATCAAGGCCTGCTCCCGACCGGAGGAGACTGTGCTTGATCCTTTCGCCGGCAGCGGGACCACGCTGGCGGTGGCTAAGAAGCTGCACCGGCATTACGTCGGCTTTGAGATTTCCCGCAAGTACGTCAAGCAGATCAATGAACGATTGGGGGACGTTCAACCCGGTGAACCCCTCGAAGGCGCGGAGGATCCGCTAACCAGCGCACCCTCCACCGCGGAAGGCAAGCGTCTGGGAGAACGACGCGGGCGACGCAGACCGGGTGCGAAGAGAGACGGCGCTGCCCGGCTAGCGTCCGGCAGCTCCGCTATGGGCCAACTCGGTTTGTCGCTAGGGCAGGTTGCGACGGCAAACGGCGAGTTCACCACGGCCATCG
>JBGPAW010000357.1:0-4226 GCA_041480905.1 Phycisphaerae bacterium | reverse complement strand
CTGATGCCACAATCCCTTGCCAGACCCGCGACCAGAAGCACTTTTCGCTCGTCTTGACCGGCCCAGCGCCGGGGCTCACAATGTGTAACTTCTTGGTCGGTAAGAGTTCGAGGCCTCCGTATAGGGATGAATCACCATGAGATTTGACACCGTCATCACCGGTGGAACGTTAGTCACGGCCTTAGGCCGGACGCGCGGTGACCTTGGCATTCGCGGCGAGAAAATCGCCGCGGTCGGGCTCAACTTGGCACGAGGCAACGGGCACGCCCGCATCATCGACGCCAAAGGCCGGTATGTCATTCCGGCGGGCGTGGACGTCCACGTTCATCTCGACCTGCCCTTCATGAACTCCAACTCCTCGGACGACTACAACACCGGCACCCGCGCGGCGGCCCGCGGCGGCATCACCACCGTCATCGACTTCGCCATCCCCTACGGTCAGGAGACGATGAACCAGGCGGTCGACAACTGGTTCAAGAAGGCTGAGGGCATCGCCTGCGTGGACTACAGCTTTCACGGCACCATCACCGATTACAGGCGGCATCTCCCCGAGCTGCCCCGCCTGATCGAGCGCGGCATCCCGACGGCCAAGGAGTTCATGATCTACGCCAACATGGGGTGGCAGAGCGACGACGCCGGCGTTTTCGCTGCCTTGGAGGAGTGCCGGCGGCTCGGGGCCATGCTGATGATCCACGCCGAGTCGGCGGCGGTGCTGGACCTGCTGATGGCCCGCGTGAACAACCCCAAGGCCAAGAAGCAGTACGGCGCCCGGCTGCACACCATGACCCGCCCGCACTTCGTCGAGACCGAAGCCATCCAGCGGGCCATCACCTGGTGCGAGATCACCGGTGGGAAGCTGTTCATTGTGCACATGTCCACCGGACCGGGGACGGATCTAGTCAAGGACGCCCAGGCTCGTGGCGTGCCCGTGCTGGCGGAGACCTGCGCACATTACCTGGTGCTCGATGACTCAGTCTTCGAGCGGTCTGACGGACATCTGTTCGCCTGTCAGCCGCAGGTGAAGACCAAGGCCGACCAGAAGCGCCTCTGGCAGGGCCTGCGCGAGGGCACGGTGTGCAACGTCTCGACCGACACCTGTACCTTTACGACTAAACAAAAAGCCATCTGGAAGGGCGACTACACCAAGATTCCGATGGGCATGCCCGGTCTGGAGACCATGCTGCCCGTCGTGTACACGCACGGGGTGTTGAAGCGGCGGCTCACGCTGGAGCAGTTGGTGCAGAAATGCTGCACGGATCCGGCCAAGGTCATGGGCCTGTATCCGCGCAAGGGCAGCCTGGAGGTGGGCACCGACGCCGACATCGCCATTCTTCACCCGACGCGAAAGTTCAAGGTTGATTGGCGGCAGATGGAGACCAACGCCGACTGGAGTCCTTACCAGGGCTGGGAGCTGGCCGGCTTCGCCGAGACCACGCTGTGCCGCGGCCAGGTGATCGTGGAGGACTACAAGTTCACCGGACGCAACGGCTACGGCCAATTCATCCCGCGCAAGAACCCGGGCAACCTGTAAGCCAGCGGGATAATTCAGCAACATGGTCCCTCAGCCGGACGTCGTGCGCTTGGGCCAACGCGACCTCATCAGCGAGTTCCGCGCGCCCCTCCGGGGTTTCGAGCAGGTTTTGCACGACGTTCTCGTCACCAGACCGGGCAAGCGCCTGGATGACACCGTCACATTCCGCGGCGATCCGTTCCAAGAGCGGATGGGCCGTCTGGGGAACACCTGCGCGATGGTGCGAAAGGAATTCCACCGCGGCGGCTCGGGAGCCGATCACCGCGCCAGCCAGGGCCCGGTGGCATTTCGCGCTCTGCTCCCGACAAACCGCGCAGACGTGCTCGTGCCGCAACCGTTCCAACCATGCCTGGTAGGCGTCCGGCCCGGTGGTGAGGCCGAAACGCCCGCCGAGCTGGTTGCGCAGAACGACGCAGGCATGGCCAACGGCAAGTCGCCAGAGTTCGCCATCCGGCGGAACGCGCGGCTGAATTTCTTCCACCACGTAGGCTTGGACGGCAGGCGCGGTCAACGTCACCGGCTCGCCGCCCGAAGCCGTGGTGGTCCCGCGAAAGCCGACGCCGGCGACGCAGGCAGTGGTGATCACACCCCAAGCCCCGGTGGGATCACCCCCCCAGCCGGACCGGGCCAGCACCGGTTGACCGTGCTCCAGGGCCCGTTCGATGAGCGGCTTGTAGCTCGCGTCGAAATGCTGGGCGAACTCCGGCGTCTCTTCCAGCCCGAGGGCGGCCTCGGGCGGGTGCAGCTCGCGCAAGCGGATCCCGAAAGCAGCGGCGGTCTGGACCAGGAACGCATCGTGCCCTTCGTTCCTCCACGAGGCCAGGCAGCGCGTGGGGTCGCCTACTGAGATCATCCAGGAGAGCCCCAAGGCGGCGTTCAAGTCCCGATAAGGTGTTTCGCCGCCGGCCCAGTGCAACAGCGCCTGTAACGCGAGGGTCAAGGAATCGGCGTTGGGATCCTGAGTTTGAACGCGGATGCGGGAAAGCGGCATGCCCGGTAATGTACCGCCGCTCAGTTGCGGATCGCAAGCGGCTCCCCTCGTTCACCGGCGCACGGACTTAGCGAAAGGGCGCCGAAGGGACGGTCGATATCCGCCCGAGGGAAGATAACCGTACCGCTGAATTCCAAAGGACGGAGTGCGCCGTGGCGGATGGACAGAACAAACCGAATGATCCCATCCCTTCCGATCTCCTGCGTGAGGACAAGTCGTTCGCCGATCTGGTGCAGGAGTTTGTTGACGGACTAAGTCGACGCACGGCCAATATGGAAAAAGCCCTGGCGGACGGCGATTTTCAGGCCCTCAAACGCCTCGCCCACCAACTCAAGGGGAGCGGTGGGGGATACGGCTACCCCGCACTGACTGCCTTGTCCGCGGCGTTGGAACGACAAGCTCTCTCCGAAGCCCTGTCCGCTTGTCAACAAGCGCTCGACGAGCTCAAAATCATGGTCTCACGCGTGGTCGTGAGATTGGACTAACCCGCCTCGGTCATGGACCTGGCATCCAAGGCGCGGTCCAGTTCCGCCGGCTCGAGCACTTTCTCCTCCAGAGCGACTTGCCGCACGGTTCTGCCGGTAGCATAGGCCTGCTTGGCCAGAGCGGCTGCCCGGTCATACCCGATACGCGGCGCTAAACTCGTAGCCAGCGCCAGAGACTGCTCCACCATTTGCCGGCAGCGCTCGACGTTGGCTTCGATCCCCGCCACACAGCGCTCCGCGAAGACCCGGGCCGCCGACGTGAGCAAACGGATGGACTCCAGCAGGTTGTGGGCCATCACCGGCATCATCGTATTCAGCTCGAATTGACCGTCTCGGCAGGCGACGGCGATGGCGGCATCGTGGCCGATCACCTGGGCGGCGACTTGCAGCACCATCTCGCACATCACCGGGTTGATCTTGCCAGGCATGATGCTGCTGCCGGGCTGGGTCTCGGGGAGACGGATCTCGCCGACGCCGCAGCGCGGACCGCTGGCCAGCATGCGGATGTCGTTGGCGATCTTGGACAGACTGATGGCGATGGTGCGGAGCTGCCCGGCGGCTTCGCAGACCCCATCCTTGGCCGCTTGGGCCTCGAAGTGATTGACGGCTTCGACGAAGTCGATGCCGGTCGCCTCCGCCAGGAGGGCGCAGACTCTCCGGCCGAACTCCGGGTGGGTGTTGACGCCGGTGCCCACCGCCGTACCGCCGATGGGCAGTTCGCGCAGGGCTTGGACAGCCTGGTGGGCCCGCCGCACCGACAGGTCCGCCTGGGCCGCATAGCCGGAAAACTCCTGCCCCAGGCGGATGGGCGTGGCGTCCTGCAAATGCGTGCGGCCGATCTTAACGATTCCGTCGAAGGCCTGGGCCTTGGCGTGCAGCCCGCCGGCGAGTTGCTCGAGCGCGGGAATCAGATCGTAGTGGAGCGCCTCCGCGGCCGCCACGTGGATAGCCGTCGGAATCACGTCATTGGACGATTGGCCCATGTTGACGTGATCGTTCGGATGCACCGGGTCGCGCGCCCCGAGCCGACCGCCGGCCAGCTCGATGGCCCGGTTGCTGATGACCTCGTTGGCGTTCATGTTCGTGCTCGTGCCCGAGCCGGTCTGGAACACGTCGAGCACGAAGTGGTCGTCCAGCGTTCCGTCGATCACTTCCGCGGCGGCCCGGATGATCAGGTCGGCTCGCCTAGGGTCGAGCTTGCCGAGTTCCCGGTTGACCT
>JBGPAW010000356.1:0-4234 GCA_041480905.1 Phycisphaerae bacterium | reverse complement strand
TTTGAATCGATCGGGAGCACCGGCTCTCAGCAGACCGGCCCCAGCCCGCGATCGGTCCACGCCAGGGCCTCTGACAGCGCGCGGGGCGTGACCGTGCTCTTCGGGGGGTCCGACGGCTGGTACAACAATGGTGACACCCGGGAATGGAACGGGAGCACCTGGACGCAGCGGGCCACCACCGGCCCCAGCCCGCGAGCCTATCAGGCCATGGCCTACGACAGCACCCGGGGCGTGACCGTGCTCTTCGGCGGGTACAAAAGCGGAGGTGTGTACGACGGTGAGACCTGGGAATACGGCGTAGACCAGGCGCCTGGGGGTGTGGCGATCCTCGACGGCCTGGTGACGGAGGTCGACGCCCAGGGTCACGCGCTGGGCCCGCTGGGCGGGGCGACGGTCCAACTGACCGGCGGGCCATCGACGACCACCACCGCGCAGGGCGAGTTTAACTTCAGCCAACTGGCTCCGGGTACGGTTACCGTGACGGTCAGCAAGACCGGGTACCATCCGGTGTCGCGGACGATCAGCCTGCAAGCGGGCCAGACGCGCTACGAGGTGTTTCACCTGACGGCCCAATCCGGGCCGGGGACGCCGGCCGGGTTTGATTTCACCAGCCCGAACGGCACGCACTTCATCGAGGGGATGCCAAGCAATCTGTCGTTCGAGGTGACCGTGGCCTGGAACGGCTCGCCGGGCTCGGTAAGGTTTCAAGTGGCCGGAACCTGGTATTCCGCGCAGCTCAGCGACCTCGGGGGCGGGCTCGCGCGGGCCACCGTGAGCGTGTCGGCGCCGAGCACGATCGGCACGTGCAGCGAGTTGACGATCGAGGTGACCAACGGGGAAGGGGAGACGCGGTATGTGAACACGGGCGTGCACTTCTCACCGGTCCCCGGCATCGTGATCCCCTGGTACCGGGACAACATTCCCTGGACGCCGTCAGGGTTGTCGCTGTCCTATTCAGAAGAGACCTCCTGGGTCATCTGGCATGGCGAAATCCCTTCGGGTGTGTACTCCACCGATGCCTCCGTCGGGTACGGGAAACAGTTAGAATATGACCTGCTGACTGGGACGTTTAGTGGCTCGCTCTGGGGATTCGGCGGGTTCAAGCAGGAACTCGAGTTCTCGGAGGTGGAGAACATCGGTGAGGGGCGTTTGGACCTGACCGGTACGTTGGCGATTTCATTTGCCGGGTGTAATCCGCCCACTATCACGCCTTCGTGGGCGGTTTCCTTGACAGGAAAGGCAGGAATCGGCGCTCCGGCGGTGCTCATAGTGGACGTGATCTTCCCTCCGGCGGCGCCCGTTGTGCATTACCTCTTGACCGTACCGGTCGTGAAGGACGTCGTCGGTGCCCTGAAACTGCGACTGTTCCTGATCGGCGGGGCGGAGCTTTCCGGTGAGTATGCGGGCGCCCAGGGGGGAGATTGTTTCCTCGGAACAACCTCGTTGGGTCTCTCGGGGACCCTCGGGCTCGAAGGCCAGGCGGCGCTTGAACTCTTTGGGGCCGAGGCGGGGGTCTACGCCGGCGGGACGGGCACACCCGAGTTCCAGATTTGCCCCGATTGGAGCTTCCAAGGGCTCACCCTGAGGGCGTATGTCGGCGTCTTTGCTTCGGCCTGGTTGTTTGAATACCGCGAGGAAGTAGGCGCGGAAGTTCGGTTTGAAGCCGGCGGGAGAAGCAGAGTATTGGGGGTGGGAGCGCTGGATCGGGAGCAGCCGATGGGCAGTTGGCGGCCTATCGGCAGAAGCCTTCTGCGATGGGGCGAGGCGAACCGTGTGGTGGACGACGCCCATCGGGTCAGGCTGTTGAGGTCTGGGTCATTGATGACGACGGGTGGCTCACGGGAGGAGGCGATCGTCGAGAACGTCACGACGGTGGCGACGCCGTCGGTCCTGGCGGACACCGCGGGGACCTTGATCCTGTTTGCCCTGCATGATCCGAACAAGCCCTGGTACGCGGCGACGGACATCGGCACGGCGCGATGGGCAAACGGCGGGCCGTGGGGGATGAACCGGATTGCGGACGATGAGGTGGCCGAGTTCAGCCCCAGGATGGTCGATGTGGGCACCAACGCGGTCCTCGCGGCGTGGACCCGGGTTTCGGGGGATGTATCAGGCGCCGAAGGACCGGAGGACGTGGCCCCTCACCTGGAGATTGTGGACGCCTGGTTCGACGCGACTACAAACGCCTGGACTCAACCTGTCGCACTGACGAGCAATGGAGTGGTCGATCGTGATCCACAGGCGGTCGTGTTCGGCGGAACCCAGGGGATTCTCTGGGTCCAGAACGAGGCCGGCGACACGATCGGGAGCGCGCAGCACGGGGATCGCCTGATGTTCGCGCAATGGTCCGGGACGGGGTGGGAGGCACCACAGACGCTCTGGTCGGACCCGAAGGGCATCATCGGTCTCGCGTTCGCGTCCGACAGTGCCGGTGAGGCACAGGTGGTCTTCATCGTGGACGAGGACGGCGACCCTGAGTCGAGGACGGACCGCGAGCTGTATGGGATCAGAACGCTCAACGGGGAGTGGCAGGAGGCGAGTCGGCTGACGAATGACGCGGTGGAGGAGGCGCTGCCGACGCTGGTGACGCCGAACGATTCCGTGGTCTGTGTGTGGAGCGCCGGCGGCACGCTGTTTTACACGGCCCTCGACCCGTGGAACCCGAGAGAAGTATACAGCGCCTACACCATCGCCAACCAGGCGCCCTCGCTCGACGCCGTGACGATGCCGGAGGGAGCGGCGGTGGCGTACACGGTGCAAGGACCCGAAGGTGTCGACATCGTCGTGGCGTTTTATGACGCCAACCTCGATCAGTGGTCCCTGCCGCGGCAGTTGACGCAGGATGAGCACGTGGAGACCTCGCTGTCGCTGGCCTGGGACGGCAACGAACTGGTGATCGCGTACCTGAAAACGCAGACGGAACGGAGCGATCTCGACGTCGAGATCGACGGGACCGTCTACCACCTTGAAAACATCCCGCAGCCGGGGCGCACCGACCTCTATGTGCTGCGACATACACTGGGCAACGATCTGGCGGTGGGCCCCGGCTCGCTCGTGCTCGATCCGCCGAATCCCGCACCGAATTCGTCGGCGACAATTGCGGCGACCATCGAAAACCGCGGCGATCTGCCGGTGCAGGATGTCCAGGTGGCGTTCTACGACGGCGATCCGGACGATGGTGGGACCCACATCGGAGACGTGCAAATCGTTTCTGGATGGTTCATTGCCGGCCAGACGCAAGAAGTGACCGTTGCCTGGACTGTGCCCACCGGTGCGAATTCGCACGAGCTCTTTGCCGTTGTTGATCCCGGTCTGCTCTGGGATGATCGTGACCGCTCGAACAACACCGTCTCTGCGCGGAGCGTTTTGCCCGATCTGACCATCGAGACCGGATGGAATAGCGAAGTCTCATGCACCGCCGTGGTGCTGGTTGCGCGGGTGGTCAATTTGGGTGTGATCCCGGTGGGTGCCTTTGATATCTCCTGGCGACTTGGAGCCGCCGACGGTGCGGAGATCGGGTACAGCACTGTGGAGTCGATCGACGCCGGCGGAGTCCACGAAGTCAGCTATCTGTGGGACACGCAAGGTTATGGGGTCCCGGGTGAGTACGTCCAGGTTTTCGTAGCGGCGGACGCCGCTGACGTGATTCCTGAGTCGCAGGAGACGAACAACGGTCACATGCAGGCAGTCCGATTACCGCCCATGCTGGGGGACCTCGACGGCGACGGGGACGTCGACCTGGCCGATTACGCGGGCTTCGCCGACTGCCTGTCTGGGCCCGAAGCGCTGCCCGCCCCGACTCCGCCCACCACGGCGAATGTGTGCTTGAACACCTTCGATTTTGACGCGGACACGGACGTAGACGTGGCAGACTTTGCTAACTTTCAAGTCTTGTTTTCAGGCATTCCCACTACCGCCTCACTACTGGAAAGCGCTCCCGGTGATCAGGAAAGCCTCTGGCGGTCGGCCAACAACACCGTCCGGTTGACGTTCGGGGCGGACATCACCGTCCCGCAGCCCGGGCAGGTGCGCATCCAGGAGTTGTTACCCGACGGGGCCTTCGGGCCGGATATGTCGACGAATGGGTTTACGTTCACGGTGGAGGACGTCGTGGAGGGCGCTGGGGAATCCCTTGGAGAGCAAAGCGGTTCTTTCGCCCCTCCGGGGCTTGAGACGTTTAACACCCCACGATCCCAGGGCTGGCGCCCTGGGCTACCCAATTCCGTCCCTCCGG
>JBGPAW010000355.1:0-4266 GCA_041480905.1 Phycisphaerae bacterium | reverse complement strand
GCCGGACATTTTCGAGTGGCCCTCGACGCGCTCGGTGAAAATAATGGGGTTGATCGCCATGTGGGTCAGCTCTTACGCACTTGGTCCAGACGCTTGTTGGCGGCCGCACGTCCATTGTCAGTAATGCGCCACTTCATGATGTTCGGAGCCTCGACGAAGCCTTCCGCAAGCATGGGCTTCTTCGCACGCGCGATCATGACCTTCCAACGGGGCTTCCCTCTGCCCATGGACTCCCGATCACCAGGCAAGAGCCAGCCGTCCGAAAGCTCTTGGAACTTCACCTCGATGGCTGGGCGCTTAGCCTCGCCGCCGAGCGACACAAGCGCCGCCAAGATCGGTTGGTAGTACTCCCACAGCGCGTGTTGCTGATCCTTTGGAGTCTTGCCGATTCCGGAGGAACCATGGCGTACGCTTCCCTGACGTTTCTGCAACGCCTTCGCCTCCAGGAGGTATGCCTGGAGGTTCTGTGCCTCCGTCATTGCTTGCTGTGCACCCGCGTAGTGACCCCGCTGCATCATCTTCGCCGCGCGGCGATTGACCTCCTTCAGAGACAGGTCAATCTCCCGGATCAGCGCCTTGAACGCCTTCCGGATCTGTGGGCCACGCGGTAAGTTCATCGCACACACTCCTCAATCTTCGCTCGCTCGAATCGCTCACCCGTGCGGGCCGCTGGTCGCGTGCGGGCCGCTGGTCGCGTGCGGGCCGCGGATCGTCTCGTTGATATCGAGGGGCCGCGTCAGGATCTGAATGCCCGATGGCGCCTTGCCCGTTTCGAACACCTTCTCCCAGTAGTCCAGGTTCTGCTTCGGGCCAAACACCGTCGTGCTCAAGCCCTTGTCAACCCAGTACGGCAGGTGGGCCAGGTACTCCAGGAAATTGCGCAGGCGATCCCACAACTCATCCGGCAGGCGAATGTGCAGCACGCGATCGTCGTGCACCAGTTTGCCCGTCCACGTGAAGTAATGCGCCATGACGAGCCGCGCCCAGCGCAGCACGTTCGCCAGAATCTCCTCCCGGGCAACCCGCCACGCGCGCAGGTGTCCCGGCGGGATCGACTCACCCTTCTGCAAGCGATTCTCGATTTGCCGTCCCCCGATCTCGGGGTCCCACTGACCCACAAAGAAAACGTCCGCGAACAGGCTCATCAGCCGCACCAGCTGCTCACGTTCGAGAAGCCGTGGGTTCGTACCCTGCTCGATCCCCTCGTCGATTGGGGTGTCGAGCGCTTTCTTGTACAGAAACTCCTTGAAGAACGATCGCTCAATGGAGTTGTACGACAGGGGCCGATCAGCACCCTTGCCCGCCCACTCAACGAACTCAAGCAGCTTGTTTGCGGCGTCATGCGTAACGGCGTCGCGGTGGGCATCGACGATGTAGCGCTCCATCTCCCGCCGTTCGCCGCGGAAGAAACGGACCAAGTCCTGCTCGGAGAACGAGTAGTCCTGCTCGGTCAGCCCGCGCATCTTCCGATACTGGTTGATGCGTTCGAGGTAGAGTGTGCTTCCGAGGTGCCGCATCACCGCCGCGTCGAATGCGACCTGGCGGAGCTTCCCGCCTGCGTTGGTGTTGGCCTGAAGGAGCACGTTCGTATCCGGTCGGACGAACACGCGCACCGGCAGCTCGCGCACGCCGAGCAGGATCTGCGCCGCCGCCTTGTGTTGCCCGTCGAAGACCTTGAGCAACCCAGCACCGTCTTCCTCCGGCGCCCACCACGCCAGCGCCACGTGAAGCTGTGGCCGCTTGTCCAGAAACTCCTCGATCAGCCCCCGGATGTTAGAACCGATGCTTCGCGGATTGATCCGATCGTCGTGATGCAGGTATCCCAGCGGGACGACCGCAAAGAATGTGTCCATGCCGCTCAGCTTGTCCCTGAACAACTGCGCTGTCCGGATCGCGTTGTCCCCGACCTCAGGGAACGCGAATTGGACCGCGTCGCCATCCTGCCGCAACCGCAGCAACGCTTTGGCTCCGCCGTGGCGTTCCAGAACGTCCCCCAGGTTGGCTCCGCGCCGCCCGCCTTCCCGGGCCTCTTCCTGCAGTCGCTCAAACTCGGCCAGCCGCCGCGCAACTTCCAGGTTCGATGCTCCCTTGCTGCGGTTGCACGACGCGTGCGTGAGGGCGAAGTTGTTCTCGGCGTCCAGACCGTCCTCTGCCAAGGGGTCGATATGGTCGATATCGAGCTGCCCCTTGTGCAGTAAGAGATCCAGCTGCAGGTCGCAGATGAAGCACCGGCCGTTCTGGCGGTCGTGCAGGCGGCGCTGGAGCTGTTCCCGCTGCTCTGCGGTCAAACCGGAGAGATACTGCGATTGGGCCATGTGCTCATCTCCATTCAACCGCTTTGGATTTCATGGTGGCATACCAAGAACTCCCGGGCATTGGCATCTCCCGTTTAATTTACCGTTCAGGCCCCCGGGACCAGGACCTGCTCCGTTGTAACTCTTCAGCCATGTGCAATGTAGCTTCGAGTTTCTGTAAGACAAGAGCATGAATTCAGTGACACTTGACTTGCGCCATCGTCCACGACTTGTTAATAACCTGGTCCATGCGGAAGCACTCGGCCCAAGTGACGACACCGCTTATCGAAGCGGCGCTGCCCAGGTCGCGGGGCTCAAGGTCGTGCCCGCCATCGTGCGGACGCTCGACGACCCGGCGGCGCTGGGCGTCACCATCACCGAGAACGTCCAGCGGCAGGACCTGCACCCGCTGGAGGAGGCGGCCACGATCCAGCAGGCCTTCGACCGCAGCTTCCCGGTGACTTCTCCGTAATCCGATCGCAAAGTGGTAGAATCGCCGAAATGAGTCCCGGTCCCCAAGTTTCGCCATCCGGCCCGCCCGCCAATCCGCCCTGGGTTAAGCTGCGCTCCGCCGCCTATCGGCCGTTCATCTACCGCAAGATGATTCGGGAGGCTTCGCCCGAGGCCCAGCCGGGTGATGTGGTCACGGTACTCGATCGGCACGGAGCCGTCTTCGGATCGGCTCTGTACAACCCTCGGTCGGAGATCGTCCTCCGCATGCTTGTTTTCGGCGGACATCCGCTGGACGAGTGCTTCTGGAGCGCCGCCATCGAATCCGCGGTCGCCCTCCGGCGCGACGTGCTCAAGCTCGACCGGCGAACCTCCGCCTACCGCGTCATCCACGCCGAAGGCGATGGCTTGAGCGGGCTGGTGGTGGACCGCTACGACGAGGTGCTCGCCATCCAGGTCTACAGCCTGGGCATGGCCTGCCGCCTGCCCGAACTGGTGCCCCTCCTGCATCGGACTTGCGGCACCCGGTATCACACCGTCGGGGCCGATGACCGCGTCCGGCAAGCCGAAGGCATCGACACTCTCCCCCCCGACTCACCCGACCTGCCCCGCTCCGTGAAAATCTGCGAGAACGACGTCCGCTTCAAGGTACGCTTCGACGTCAGCCATAAGACCGGCTTCTTTTGCGACCAGCGGGACAACCGCCTCAAGCTGGCCAGCCTGACCGCCGGAGCGAACGTCCTCGACGTCTGCTGCTTCAGCGGCGGATTCGGCCTCTACGCCAAGGTCAAGGGGGAGGCCGCCGAGGTCACCGGGGTGGACCTCGACGAGGAGGCCCTGGGCCTCGCCCGCGAAAACATGAACCTCAATTCCGTGCGGATCAAATGGGTCCACGCGGATGCGTTCCCCTATCTCCGGCAGATGCGCGTCAACGACCAACGCTACGACGTGGTGGTGCTCGACCCGCCGAAGCTGGTGTTTGGCCGCGGCGACGCCGACGAAGGACGCAAGAAGTACTACGATCTCAACCGCCTGGCCATGGACGTGGTGAAGCCCGGCGGCCTGCTGGTCACCTGCTCGTGCAGTGGCGCCGTGAATTGGGGCGATTTCACGCGGATCGTGCTTGGATCGGCCCGCTCCGTAGGCCGGACGGTCCAGTTCGCCGACCGCACCGGCGCCGCCGGCGACCACCCCGTCCGTCCCAACGCCCCCGAATCGGAGTATCTGAAGGTCGCCTGGGTGCGACTGCTGTAGCATCCGCGTTGTTGGTGTTATAATGATCGGTCCGATAAGGGACTATAGATGTAGGATCGCTCCGCGGGGTCGCCGCCGGTGGAGCGGCATTTCTGGGGGACGCAAAGGTCCGGCGCACGGATGATGAGGCCTTGAAGCCGCAGAAGACCATCAACACCTTCGTGGAGATCGAAGGTCGCGGTCTGTTCACCGGCCAGCGCGCCGTCGTGCGCTGTCATCCGGCCCAGCCGGACAGCGGGATCACCTTCGTGCGTACGGACCAGCCCAG
>JBGPAW010000354.1:0-4283 GCA_041480905.1 Phycisphaerae bacterium | reverse complement strand
TGTACTCGCCCGAGGCCTGCCCCTGCACGCTGCTGTACACCGGGTAGTACCAGGTGCCGGCCGGCAGGTTGTCAAAGGTCATGGTCGCATTGAGGGCGTAACCGGGCGGATCGTTCTTGCAGCAGTCCCCCTCACGCGAGGACCAAGTGACGCTGGTGCGGCTTCGGTAGAGGCCGATGTCGCAGCAACTCGGGTAGAGCAAGGTGTACACGCTCCCGAACGGCGGGTCGGTGCCGCAGAAGCTCAGCACGATGTCCCAGCACTGCGTGGTGGTGAAGGCGATCCACGCCTCCGGGTCCAGACAGTCCCGGGTCGCCCCGTCGTTACGCCCGGTGAAGGTCAGCGGCAACGCGCCGCTCTTGAGGTCCGCGTTCGCGCAGTCATCGTGGTGCGGCGGGCAGTGGATGCCGGTCAGCGCCGTGGGACTGAGCGTGCAGACCTCCCCCGCGTGCCACGTCCCGGACACCGCGGTGCACTGCCCGTTGGTGGTCGTGTTGTACAGGTTCTGGCAGCAGGGATCCAGGGGGTCGTTGCAGTTCGCGTCGGTGGCCGGCAGGCAGCAGGCCCCTTTACCGCACGGCGGTTGAAGGTTGGCGCACAACGTCAGGGGAGCGAACCGCTGGTTCGCGCCGGTGCAAGCGCTCGGTAACACGCCGTCCACGCAGTGCCCGGTGGCGTTGTCGCAGCACGCTCCCGCCTCGGCGTAACTGCACCGCAGTGCCGCGGCGAACCCGGCGTACAAACTGGCCTCGGGATCCGCCTCCTGGAACCAACAATCGCAGTGCCACACCTGTGGCGGGGGCGGGGGCGGCCAGCGATGCCAATCACAAGCATTACTCATCACCCCGAACGTCTCGTCGGTGAAACCCACATCATCTGGCTGCGTACACCCGCCGTTCAGCAACCACCCGGCCTCGCTGTCATCCGAGTATACCTCAATCCACACCGTGTCGGTGATCGTGATGTAGCTCACCGGGAAAGTCAACGTGACGGCGGCCCCCGCCGGAATCCCGGTCTGGGTCAGCGCACCGACAAGCATAACACCCGTGCCGCCGCAGGAGGGCGGGCAATCGTTATACACCCACACGGTGATGCTATAGGTGGCGCCGGACGGTTTGTAGGTCATTAGTTGGATTTCGCACAGCCCACGCGGCCCGGTGATCAGCGTGGCGTCGTCGGCCACAATCCCCCCCCAGGGGAAACTGAGGTAATAGTGTGTGCCGGCGGGCCAGTTCATGTTGCTGTACTCGACCGGACCGCAGGCCCGCAGATCGCGCAGGTCGCGGGGCGGCCACTCGATCATCGGCGTCCCCTCGGGGACTTCCAGGATCTCCCCTGCGGCAACGAACTCGGGCACCCGTTCGGGCGCGCCCGGCACGCCCTGCTCCTCCGGCGCGGGATTACTCGCCCGGGCGACCACGCCGCCCGCGCCGCGATTCAATGCCGAAACCGCCGTGGGCGCGGGCTTCTTCACCACTTCCGCGACTTGGGCCGGATCGGCCGACGCTAAAGTCGCACTGAACGCGACCAGGAGTCCGATAAAAACGAACGGTCCAACTGTTTTTCCCGTGATCTCCATGATTTGGCCTCCATATCGAATTGCGTGAAGACGCCGAAAACGGTGCGACCGAGCAGGAAACCCAACGCCGCGAACACCACCCCGGAGCGGACGTGGATGCCCGCGCCACTCGTGTTCCAGCGCGGGTGCCGGACTACACCCGCAGGAATGTTAGCACCTCGGGTACGGAGGGGTCAACAGAGAAACCGTGAATATATGAAGAGATGTGAATATTACGGAGATTGAGGAATGGTCAGGCGACGGCGCCGGCAAGGGCGGGGCGGTCGGCGGGCGGCTGCTCGAACTTGACGCTCACCAGCGAAGAGACGCCGGGCTCCTGCATGGTCACGCCGTACATGTGGTCGGCGATGCTCATGGTCCGCTTGGAGTGCGTGATGATGATGAACTGGGAGCGGTCCAGGAACTCGCGGACGATGTTGTTGAAGCGGACGTTGTTGGCTTCGTCCAGGGCCGCATCCACTTCGTCCAGGATGGTGAACGGCGAAGGCCGCGAGCGGAAGATGCTCATCACCAATGCGATGGCGGTCAGACTCTTCTCGCCGCCGGAAAGCAGCAGCAGGCTTTGCAGTTCCTTGCCCGGAGGCCGGGCCATGATCTCAATGCCGCATTCCAGGGGGTCGTCGGGGTTTTCCAGGAGGATGTCGGCCTTGCCGCCGCCGAACAACTTGCGGAACAGTTCGTGGAAGTTCTCGCGGATGGCGGCGAAGGCCGCGAGGAAGCGCTCGCGGGACTCGCGGTTCAAGCGTTCGATCAACTGCTGCAACTGTTGACCGGATTCGTGGAGATCGTCGCGTTGGGCGGTGAGGAATTGGAGTCGTTTCTCCAGGTCGTCCTGCTCGGTGATGGCGTCGAGGTTGACGTTGCCGAGGCGTTCGATCTTCAGCCGCAGCTCGGCGATTTGCGCCTCCACCGCGTTCCAGTCCTCCTCGGTGTGGACATAGGAGACGTAGGCCCGAACCAGGTCGATCCCCAACTCGTCGGCGACGCGGGTCACCAAGTCCTCGCAGCGGACGCGGAGCGCGGCCAACTCCATCTGCTTGGCGTGGCGGCGCTGCTCCACCTCCTCTAACTCGGCCCGTAATTGCCGAAGGTCGGCCGTCAGTCCCTCGCTCTCGACGCGGAGCAGTTCCCGGGCGCGACGCTGTTGTAGGCTTTCCGCCTGGAGCCGCTCGCCGGTGAGGTGGAGATCGGCCAGACGGACGCGCCCGTCCAGTACGACCGCCTCCGCTTGGGCGATGCGGGCGGCGCAGTCATCCGCGTCATGCGTCGCGGCGGCGACGGCTTCCTCGGCCTCGCGCAGCGCTCGGCGCAGGGTGGCGGTGGCCTCGGCGGCCGCCGCCCGTTTTTCGGTGAGTTGCCCGTCGGTGATGCGCGCCTCAGTCAACCGGGCGACCAGGCGCTCGCGCTGGGCCACGATCTCGTCAATCCGCTGCTGGAACCGGGCGGTTTCCTGCTCTTGCGCGCTTTTCTCGTCGTCGAGGTGGGTGAGGTCCTCGCGGTTGGCGCTGCTCCGAGAGGCGGCGTCGGCAATCTGGCGTTCCAGGGTCGCCAACTCGTTGGCGATCAGCGGCTGCTCCCCCGTCAGGCGGCGAATGGACTCCGCGACGTTCTGCAAGGCGGCGTTGGCTTCGATTCGGGCGGTGTGCGATTCGTAGATGGCCGTGCGCAGTTCCTGTTGAACCTCAGCCAAGTGTCCCGCTTCAGCGGTGGTGCGATTGAGCTGGTCTTCGACGCGCTCGAGTTTGCGAGCGACTTCCGCGAGATGGTCGTCCATCCCGCGTAACTCACTCTTGCGCGAGATCAGCCCCGTTCCGCTGGCGGGCGGGCCTAGGCTGATGCAGCCGTTGGGTTCCACCAACTCACCGGCCTGAGTGACAAAACGATGACCCTCGGGGTCGGCGTCGGCCAGGGCCAGGGCGTCCTCCAGGGTCCGCACCACGATGGTCTTGCCCAAGAGATGGTTGGCCAGGTGCTCCAGGTTCTCGGGGAAACGGACGAACTCGATGGCCCGGGCCACGTATCCGGGAGCGGAGGAGAAGTCGCGCACGTTGATGACCGGCGGAAGGCGGTCGAGAAAGACGGCGGTGAGCCGGCCGGGCAGGTCCTCCCACAGCGCGGTGTCCGCCAGGAAGGTGCGGCTGTCGCTGACGACCAGAAGTTGATCCAGTTCGGCAAGGGCGGCCTCGATGATCGCGGCATGGACCGCGTCGACGTCAAACAGGTCGGCGACCATGCCCTGGACAGCGGCGAGGGCGCCGGCGTCAGGCGTGGCGAGTCGCTCGTGGAGGAGTTGGCGGACGGCGGCGCCCACGCCCTCCATGCGCTCCTCCAGATCGTGCAACAACTGCCGGCGGGAGAGCAACCCGCTGCGTTCCTCCTTGAGAGCGGCCAGGGCGTCGGCCAAGTCGAGCCGCATGCGCTCGACCCGCGTGGCGTCAGCCTTCTTCTCGGCGAGTCGCTGGGTCTCGGCGGTGATGAGACCGTCGATCTCGCCGAGGCGGGCTTCGAGCGAAGCCCGCGTGCGGACCAAGTCCTCCAATTCGCGGGCGATCTCGGCATCGCGGTGGTTGAGGCGGCCTTTCTGACCGGTCAGCGACTCCGCGTGCTGTTCCAAGGCGGCGATCTCATTGTGCAGGCGGGAGGTGCGGCGGAGCAACTCGATGATACCGGCCTTGAGATCATCGAACAGGGCCTGAGTCTGGGC
>JBGPAW010000353.1:0-4305 GCA_041480905.1 Phycisphaerae bacterium | reverse complement strand
TTGGGGCGGCAAGCTGCCGCAGCAGGACGCTTTCAACTTGAAGGAAATGGAAAACCGCACCACCCGACGCTTGGACGCCCTGCTCTTCAAATTCCAAGGGACCTGGTTCGAGCATCTCGAGCTGTGGGACATGCTTCCCCCGCCCTTCAACCTGCCCATGCCCTTCTTCGTTTGCGAGCATTGCAGTTCCGTGGGCGAGATCACCACCCACACCCTCATGCACGGCCCGCAGGAGTTCTGCCAGATCGGTATCGCTAACCTGGCTCTGGCCCTGGAGTTCTACCGCAACAACGGCGGACGCGGCACGCCCGGCTACCAGAAGTTGATGGTGGCCAGCCGCCAACAACGCGACAACGAATGGCAGCGCCTGCCCTTTGCCGTCCGGGCCAAAATCACGCAATGGTTCAAGTCGGCCGACAACGAGAATTTCCTGGGTTTCTATGCCGACCACGATTTCGCCGCTGCCGAGCGCGGGGCCTCCGGCCTGGTGCTCACCGACCACCGGATCGTCTACAAGAAGTACGCCGCCCGCCGCGAATACCCTCTCGAAAAAGGCGGCGAAGTCTACATCGAAGCCACCAAAGCGGTGGCCACCATCTCCATCTCCCAACCGGGCGAACGCGAGGCCGTGCTGACCTCGCACGCCTTGGCCGCCAGCAGCCTGGCCCGCCTGCTCACCGAGATGAATTTCCCGTGGAAGGTTAAAGTCAAGACCCTCAACGACTAACAACGCCTGAGCTCGATAATTCACAGGCCCGCGGCGTCAGGATTCGTCCGCGCCACCCTCCGACGGATTGATCGCTGCGCCGAATCGCGTACGATGCGCGGTGTCGCCGAGTTCCCGGACAGGAAGTCCCGATCCCGGCCTGCGGCGCCGGCAAGCGCTCCGCTTGCAGCGCGCGGACATTGAACCTTGAACTTTGAACCTTGAACTATGTCGGTGCCGTCGTTCTGTCACCTGCACGTCCACACCCACTACAGCCTCCTCGACGGGGCCACACGCCTCGACGAACTGGTCGAACGCGTCCGGCAGATGGGTATGCCCGCCGTGGCCATCACCGATCACGGCAACCTTTTCGGCGTGATCGAGTTCTACGAGACCGCCCGCCGGGCCGGCGTCAAGCCCATCCTCGGGTGTGAGGTCTACATGGCCCCCGGCGATCGACGCGCCAAGGACTCCAGCGGCATGAAGGAGGCCAGCAACCACCTCCTCCTGCTGGCCATGAACCTGGACGGCTACCGCAACCTGGTCAAGTTGGCCAGCATCGCCTACCGCGAGGGGTTCTACTATCGCCCGCGGATCGACAAGGAGGTTCTCCGCGAGTTCTCCGCCGGGCTGATCTGCACCAGCACCTGCCTCGGCGGCGAGATTCCCCAGGCCCTTCTCCAGGAGAACCGCCGCCAGGCCGAGCACATCGCCCAGATTTACCTGTCCATCTTCGGGCCGGACCGTTTCTTCATCGAGCTACAGGACCACGGCCTGGAGGAGCAGAAGACCATCAACCCCGAGCTGGCCGACCTGGCCAAACGGCTGGGGGTGGGCACCGTCGCGACCAACGACGTTCACTACTTGGACCGCGAGGACGCGCCGGCCCACGACGTGCTCTGCTGCATTAGCACGGGCAAGCTGCTGACCGACCAGGACCGCTTCAAGTTTGACAACGATCAGTTCTACCTGAAGACCCCCGCGGAAATGGCCGGGCTCTTTGCCGGCCGCCCGGAGGCCCTCGCCAACACCTTGCGCATCGCGGAGATGTGCAACGTCGAGTTTGACTTCTCTAAGCGTTTCGCTCCGGTGTACCGGCCGCCGGACCGGCAGACGCCGGAACAGATGCTCCGCGAGAAGGTCTACGAAGGGGCCCGCGAGAAATACGGCGAACTGTCCGACGAAATCCGCGAGCGCCTCGAGTACGAGCTGGAGGTCATCTCCCGCAAGGGCTTCGCCAGCTACTTCCTGATCGTCTGGGACTTCGTCACCTACGCCCGCAAGAACGGCATCCCCTGCGGGGCGCGCGGCAGCGCGTGCAGTTCCGTGGTCAGCTACAGCCTGGGCATCTCCGCCCCCGAACCCCTCCGCTACGGGCTTTACTTCGAGCGCTTCATGGACCCCGACCGCGATGAGATGCCCGACATCGACGTGGACATCTGCCAGAACGGCCGGGCCCAGGTCATCGACTACGTGCGCCAGAAGTACGGGCACGTCGCCCAGATCATCACCTTCGGGACGCTCAAGGCCCGGGCGGCGGTCAAGGACGTCTGCCGCGTGATGGGCATCGGTTTCGAGGACGCCACCAGGCTCACCCGCCTGATCCCGGCTGCGTTGAACATGACCATCGCCAAGGCCCTCGAGCAGGAACCCCGACTCAAGGAGCGCTACGAGACCGACGAGCAGGTCCGCCGGGTCATCGACGTGAGCCGCAAGCTCGAGGGTCTCGCCCGGCATGCCGGCGTCCACGCCGCCGGGGTGGTGATCGCGGACCAGCCGCTCGACACCTTCCTCCCGCTCTACAAACCGCCCGGCGAAGACCAGATCGTCACGCAGTTCGAGGGCGCCATGGTCGAGAAGGTCGGCCTGCTCAAGATCGACTTCTTGGGCCTGCGCACGTTGACCACGCTCGAACGTGCCCGCCAACTGGCCGAAAAACACACCGGTCAGGCCATCGACCTCGACCGGCTCGACCTCACCGACCCCAAGGTCTACGAACTGTTCGCCCGCGGCGAAACCAAGGGCGTGTTCCAGTTCGAGTCCGGCGGCATGCGCGACGTGATCATGCGCATGCGCCCCAACCGCATCGAGGACCTCATCGCGGCCAACGCCCTCTATCGCCCCGGACCGATGGTCAACATCGACGCCTATATCGCCCGCAAGCACGGCGAGAAGTGGACCACCCCGCACCCGATCATGACCGAGGTGCTCGCCGAGACCTACGGCATCATGGTCTACCAGGAGCAGGTCTCCCGCCTGGTCAATCGCCTGGGCGGGATCGAGCTGAAGCGGGCCTTCCGCTTGGCCAAGGCCATCAGCAAAAAGAAAGTGTCCATGATCGAGGCCGAGCGCGAGCCGTTCCTGACCGGTTGCGCCGCCAAAGGCATCGACCGCCGCACGGCCGGCCAGATCTTCGACGACATCCTGCGCTTCGGCGGTTACGCCTTCAACAAGGCCCACTCCACCGGTTACGCCCTGGTGGCCTTCCAGACCGCTTACCTCAAGACCTATCACCCGGTGGAGTTCATGGCCGCCTTGATGACCTTCGAGATGTCCAATACCGACAAGGTCGTCGAGTACATCGACGAATGCCGGCGTATGGGCATCGCCGTCTTGCCACCGGATGTCAACACCTCGGACAACGACTTCACCGTGGATCGGCGGGACGCCGGCAAGACCGTCATCCGTTTCGGCCTGGTGGCCATCAAGGGCGTGGGCGAAAAGGCGGTGGGGGCCATCACCGCCGAGCGGGAGACCCACGGGCCGTTCCGCAGCTTGTTCGACTTCTGCGACCGCGTCGATCTGACCGTGGTCAACCGTGCCACCGTCGAAGCCCTCATCTGCTGCGGGGCCTTCGACACCACCGGAGCCATGCGCAAGGCCTTGGTGGAGGTATTGGACAGGGCCCTCGAAGCGGGTCAGGCCGCCCGCCGCGATCGACTCGCGGGACAGATGAGCCTGTTCGGCGACGCCGGCGAGGGCGCCGAGGGTCACCACGGACCCAAACTGTCCACCCGGGAGTGGAACGAATCCGAAATGCTCGCCCGCGAAAAGGCCGTGCTGGGCTTTTACGTCACCAAGCATCCGCTGGCCAGTCATGAGCGACTGCTCGAGGCCTGCGCCACGGCGGCCACGGTCGATCTGAAGTCGTACAACGAGGGTACGACGGTCGTTCTGGGCGGGATGGTGAGCAGCCTGCGCACGGTTATTACCAAGGGCGGGCGGAAGCCCGGATCGAAACTGGGCATCGTCACCCTGGAAGACCTCCGGGGGCAGGTTGAAGCCATCCTGTTTCCCGAAATGCTGGCCGCCCATCAGGCGGTGGTGACGCCCGACAGCATCCTGTTCCTCCGCGGCGAGGTGGACCGCCGCCGCGAGGAGCCTTCCCTGCGTGTCAGCGAGGTGATTCCCGTTGCCGAGGCCCCGGCCCGATTGGCCAACCACCTGATCCTGCGATTGTCCGACGCCACCGCTGATGACGCTCTGCTGACCGCCCTAGCCGACGCCTGCCGCAGGCATCCGGGGGACAAGCCGATCTTCTTCGACATCACCACGCAGGACGGCATGGTGGCCACCATCGGCCGCCCGGGGGCGGGAGT
>JBGPAW010000352.1:0-4324 GCA_041480905.1 Phycisphaerae bacterium | reverse complement strand
CGGGTTCTTGCGGAGGATTTCGTCGATGGTCTTGTCGATGTCCGACTCGCCCTCCAGAACCGACTCCACGCCGAAGGACAGGTTGCACACGACCGGAACGTTCTTCTCGCGGGCGAACCGGGCGGCGTATTCCAGGGCCCGCTTGATGCTCTCGGTCGAGCTGACCCCGCCGACGCTGTTCTTGCCGATCTTGAGGCTCATCAGCTTGGCGCCGGGGGCGACGCCGTTGAAACCTTCCTGGTTATTGATGCGATACCCGGCGGCGATGCCGGCGACGTGCGTCCCGTGGGCCCCGTCATCGTAGTGCACCACCACTTTGCTCTGCCGCAGGAAGATGTTGACCGCGAAGGCCACGGGCACGATCTGTTTCTCGGGCTTGTCCCGGAAGAGGGTGAACGTGTCGTAACGCAGCTTGTAGTTTTGGAGCGGTTTTTCGTCGGCGAAGCTGCGGTCCATGTTCGTGTCCACGAAGCAAACCGCCTGATCGTCGCCGTCGCCCGCCAGAGCCGTGACCAGAATGGGGAACCGATCGTCGGTGCGCCCGTTGTCGTTGAGATCGGGCAGCTCGGAGTTGACGAACGTCTTCTCGTCCAACGTACCCATCCAGAACCGCCGCTCCTCGCCGGTCGGTGCCTCAGGCAGGGGTGGCAGCGTGTAATGAATCGGCGAGCCCTCCTCATCGGGGTACGCCAGCGCGCCGGTTTCTTCATCGAGCGGCGCGCGATGCAGCTCGATGTCTCCCTGGCCGGTGAAGTCCTGCACGTCGATGACTTTGACCTGCCCGTCGGGGGTGTGGGTCAGACCCGGGATGGACGGATCCACCCCCGTGTCCATCACCGCGATGACCACGCCGCGGCCATCATGCTCCGGATGGGACTTCAGAAACTCGTCCACCCGGCAGGTGGACAACGACAACTGCGTCCAGGTGGGCGGCGATTGCGCACAGGCCAGCATGGGTCCCAACACGAACCCGACTACCCCTAAGATGATACGACTACGCATCTTCGAAAAACCTCCTCGATAGCAAGCGGATCCCAGGCCCCACCATGAATCGCTCCCTGCACAGACGGCTTTCTCGGCGGTATACTGCCGGGGGATGCGCTCGGACGCAACCCGACCCGGGGCACGGGGTCTACAACTTCTGACGTTGGGGGGGTGTTGGCTGCCGGGGGACGCGAGGTTAAACTAGGCCATGATGCTCAGGGAGGGCGCGTTCACCTGGCGAACGGTGTGGACCGATCGGGTTCGTACCCGGTCGGGATGAATGATCCTTTCAAGTTTCTTCCCATAGGAATGACGGACCATGAATAGGTGCCAACGACTGATCGTCTCCGTTTTGGCGTTCGGGCTTCTCGGGCTGGCGGTCGTGCCGCTGTCGGCCAGCCCCTTGCCGCATGACGAGCGCATCCTCACCGGCAAGCTGGAAAACGGCGTGACCTGGATGTACCGTCGGCACAATAACCCGCCGGGCAAAATGGCCCTGCTCATGCACGTCCGCACCGGCTCGCTCAACGAAACCGACGCCCAACGCGGGTTGGCCCACTTCATGGAACACATGATGTTCAACGGCACGGAGCACTTCCCCCCCGGCGAGTTGCTCAAGTTCTACGAAAGCATCGGCATGGAATTCGGGTCCGACCTTAACGCCAGCACGAGCTTCGAGCGGACGGCCTACATGCTGTTCACCCCCGACGCCAAGACCGAAACCCTCGATAAGGCCCTGATGACCCTCAGTGATTACGCTTTCCGGGCCCTGCTGTCCGAGGCGGAGATCGACAAGGAACGCGGGGTGATCCTCGAGGAGAAGCGCACCGGGCAGGATTACCAGGAGCGCCTCCGCGACAAGCTTTGGCCGGAACTGTTCGCCGGCTCACGGTTGGCCCAGCGCTTGCCCATCGGCGTGGAGGAGGTGATCGCCCACGCCCCCCGAGGCGAATTCGAGTCGTTCTATCGCACCTGGTACCGCCCGGAGAACGTCACCGTGATGCTGGTGGGTGACGCTGCCCCCGACGAGGTGGTCCCGCTGATTCAAAAATGGTTCGGCGAGTACAAGCCGCAGGTCCCCGACGCCTCCCAGCAACGGGCCGAGTTCAAGCCTTTCACGCAGGAGCGGGCCGTTGTCGTCACGGATCCGGAACTCGTGCAGTGCAGCGTGGAGCTCTACAACGTGCGTCCGGGGCGGCCCCCCACCGTGACCACCGAGCAGTGGCGCCAGGAGTTGGTGGAACGTATCGGCAGTTGGATCGTCGGTCGCCGCTTCGAAGAGCGCGTGCAGAAAGGGGAAGCCAGCTACCTCAACGCCGGCGCGCAAGTCATGGACATGTTCCATGACGGATTGCTCATCATGGGTGAGGCGGCGGGCGAGCCGGAGAAATGGGTCAAGATGTTGGAGGAGTTGATCACGGAGGTCAGTCGGACCTGCGAATTCGGATTCACCCAGCGGGAGCTCGATCTGGCCAAGAAAGAGATGCTGGCCGACGCCGAAGAGGCTGTCCGTCAGGAATCGACCCGCAACGCGCGGCGGATGGCCTTTCAGATTCTGCGTGCGGTGAACGATCGCATTCCGGTGCTGTCCGCCCAGCAGGAACTCGACCTGCTCAAGGAGATGTTTCCGACCATAGCCCTGACTCAGGTGAACGAGACCTTCAAGACCCATTTCCAGCCCGGCACTTACGCCTACGTTATCGAGATGCCCGAGACCGCGACGACCAAGGTCCCGCCGCGGGACGACGTTTTAGCCGCGGCTCGCGCGACCTGGGCCCGCAAGGTGGAAGCCCCCAAGGTCGAGGAAGCCCCCACTGAACTGCTGGCCGCGCTGCCCGAACCGGGCAAGGTGGTGGAGAGCGTGACCGACCCGGACCTGGGGGTCACCAACGCCTGGCTGGAGAACGGTGTCCGGGTGCATCATCGCTTCATGGACTACAAGAAGGACCTGGTGATGGTGAGCATCACTTTGGCCGGCGGGGCCATCCAGGAAACCGCCGCGAACATCGGCGTCACGGAGGTCGCGTCCCTGGCGGTGAGCCAGGCGGCGACCAACCGCCTGACCTCCACCAACATCCGGGACCTCATGACCGGCAAGAACATCCGCGTATCCCCCGCCGGTGGCGTGGACGACGCCTTCACCATCTCGGTGAACGGCTCGCCCAAGGACCTCGAACCCGGCCTGCAACTCGCCTATGCCCTGCTCACCGACGGCAAGATTGAACCGTCCGCCTTCGACACCTGGAAACGCTCGCGGATCCAGGACATCGAGCAGAACCAGACCAACCTGTTCTACAAAACTTTCGAGGCACTCCAGGACCTCCTCAGCGGCGGCGATCCCCGCCGGGTGTTTATGACCAAGGAGAAAGTCGAGGCCGTCGATCTGAAAGCGGCCCAGGCCTGGTTCGAGCGCCTCCGCCGCGAAGCCCCCCTCGAAGTGGCCGTGGTCGGCGACCTCAAACTGGACGAGGCCATGCCCCTGCTTCAGAAGTACGTCGGTTCCTTGCCCAAACGACCGCGGTCGGCGGAGCAACTCGAAGGTCTCCGCCGTCTGGGGCGCTCCGCCGGCCCGCTGACCCGCCGGGTCAAGGTCGAGACCATGTCCCCCCAGGCCGCCGCCGTTGCCGGTTTCGTCGGTTGTGAAGGACGCCGCCACGACGAAGCCCGAGCCATGCAAGTGGCCGCCAACATCCTCGACAGTCGGTTGATTAAGCATGTTAGGGAAGACCTCGCCCTGGTTTACTCGATCCGGGTCATGAATCGTCCGAGTTGGATCTACCGCGACTCCGGCGTCTTCCAGGCCGGTTCCATGTGCGACCCGGCCAAGACCGATCAGCTGGCCGACGAAATCCATAAGACCTTCCAAGCCTTCGCGGATTCCGGGCCGACCCCGGAAGAACTGGACAACGCCAAATTACAGATCGCCAACAACCTGGACACCGAGATGCGCGAACCGCGCTACTGGTCGGACCTGCTGGAGTACCTGGATCTGCACGGCCGCACTCTCGACGAGGCCAAGCGGGAGAAGGAAGCCTACGCCCAGGTGACCGCCGAACAGGTCCAGAGCGTGTTCAAGAAATACTACACCCCGGAACGTTCGTTCACCGTGACCTCCGTTCCGACCAAGGCCCCGGCGAAGGAGTCGGAAGGGAAACCGACGACAACCTCAGCCCCGGCCTCCGCGCCGACGCCGTAGGAGGGGTCTGGCCATATCTCTTGGCGCCCTGGAAGAATTCGCGCCCCACTTTAATGGCGCGAAGCGCGCGGAGAGGGGATACTCCTGACATGAGGCGCTATTCTGTCATCTGGAACAGGAGGAACCCCGATGGACCGGGACGTT
>JBGPAW010000351.1:0-4333 GCA_041480905.1 Phycisphaerae bacterium | reverse complement strand
GTCACGTAAATCCCCCCTCTCACGCTAAGAGCCTATCCCACGGAGGAAGCCCGCACCAGCGGCGGTTTGCATCGACCGTCGTGGTTCTCTACCATGTCACCATGTCGGATCCCGACCTCCTTACGGAGCCGCCGGATACGCCGCGACCGGAATGCGGCACGCCCGCGGCTGGCCCGGCAGGGCCCTTTCGTTGGGGCTTGCTGGGCGCGCTGGTGCTGCTGGTCGGCGCGGCTTACCTGCCCGCTCTCCGCGGCGAGTTTGTCTCGGACGATTACCAATGGATCGTGGGGCGGGGCCTGTTGACCGCGCCCGACGCTCTGCGGCGGATCTGGATCGTCCCGGAAACCGACCAGTATCAGCCGCTGACCTATACTTCCTTCTGGCTGGAGCGACGTCTCTGGGGCGTGAACCCCCTGGGATACCATCTGGTGAACCTCGTGCTGCATGTCGCCAACGTGGTCCTGGTGTGGCGCGTGCTCACCCGGCTGCGGGTGCGGGGCGCCTGGGCGGCGGCGCTGCTTTTCGGCCTCCACCCGGTCAACGTGGAATCGGTGGCATGGATCTACGAGCGCAAGAACGTCTTGTCCGGGTTGTTCTACCTGCTGACTTTCCTGGCCCTGTTCCGTTTCGAGGAGAATAAGCGTCCGGGTGGGTACGTTCTGGCCCTGGTGCTGTTCGTGCTCGCCCTGCTGAGTAAGGCCTCCACGGCGGTGCTCCCGGCCGTCCTTTTGCTGTGCTGGTGGTCGCAGGGCAGGTTGTGGCGGGCACGGAAACTGGCCAGCGTGGTGCCTTTCTTCGTTTTGGCTGCCGGTCTGGCGGCTTTGACCATCTTGTACGAGCAAGAGCAGACCGGAGCCGCGGGCGAACCTTATGCCTCATCCATGGCGGAACGCTTCGCCCGCGCGGGCTGGATCGTCTGGTTCTACACGCACAAACTGTTGGCGCCGTACCGTTTGTCCTTCATCTATCCACGATGGTCAGCCGATCCGGCGGCGCTGTCCTCCTATGTGCCCCACGTGGTGATCGCGATCGCCCTAGCGGTCTTTCTGGTCAAGAGACGAACCTGGGGTCGGCCGGCGCTGCTCGGTGTGGGTTATTACGTGATCGCCCTGTTTCCGGTACTGGGCTTTCTCGACATTTACTATCATCGTTACAGTTATGTGGCGGACCACTTTCAGTACCTGGCTTCGATCGGGCCGATTGCCCTGGCGGTCCACAGTGCGGCGTGCTTTTTGGGGCGCAAGGGACGGGCGGAGTTCCCAACCCCACGGGGGTCCGGGACGCTGGTCAAGCGGGCGCTGGTTACCGTGGTGGTCCTGGCCTGTTGGTGGCTGTGCTGGCAGCGTTCGGCGATCTACCGCACCAGTGAGACGTTGTGGGCCGACACCCTGGAGCGGAATCCGGACTGCTGGCTCGCCCATTTTCAACTGAGCGAGTACCTGCTTCGGCGGGAAAAAACCGGCGAGGACGACATGCGCAAGGACGTGAGCCGCGCCGCGGCCCACCTGCAAGTGGCCGTCGCCCTTAACCCTGCGTCCGGGACCGCCTGGGTGAACCTCGGGGGCGCCAAGGCCCTGCTCGGACGCACGGAGGAGGCCGTGGGGGATCTCTATCGCGCCGTCGCCGCCGAGCCGGACAACCCCCTCGTTCACGAGGCTCTGGCTCACGTTTTGATGCAGCGACAGGAGTATGGAGCCGCGATCGAGAGTTTTCGGCGGTGGGTGCGCCTGCGCCCCCAGCAAGCGTCGGCCCATTACCAGTTGGGCTTTGCTTTGTGTGTCAACGCGCAGTTGGAAGAGGGTATCGCCAGTCTCCGCGAAGCCCTTGGCCTGCGACTCGATCCCCCGTTGGACGCTCAGGCCGGGCAGATGGTCCGCCTCGCCGAGCAAGAGTTAGCGAGGCGAAAGGCCGCCACGCAACCCGGTCCGCTATAGCCGCTCTCAGGACCCAAACGGATCGTCCCGCGAACCGGGCGATGGGGAGGTGATGTCCAAGCAGCAACGACAGAGGGAAGCTGATCGACTTCACCGCCTCCACGTGATCGTGGCGGTCGGGCTTCTGCCGCTGGCGGCGCTGGCCGTTTGGCACCATGTCCGGACCAGGCCCGTCGATGAACTCAAAGCGGCCGGGGATGCCGGTGGCGCCCTGGTGGGCAAGTTGGACCCCAACACCGCGCCTTGGTGGGAGCTGACCGTCCTGCCGGGTATCGGCGAGACCAAGGCCAAAGCCATGGTGGAATACCGTACGCAGGTGCGTACCGCGCGCGGCGAGCCGAACGCCATCGTCTTCCGCAACGCGGAGGACCTCCAAGCGGTCAAAGGCGTCGGTCCAAAAACCGCCGCCCGCATCGCACCGTACCTGAAGTTTCCCCCCGGCTAAGGCAGGAGGGACGCCCCGCTTTTCTGGAGCGCGGCTTCGTTGCGGGCTTGCAACTCCGCCGGACGGTGGCGGTCGCCGGCCAAGAGCACCAGGGAGGAGTAATCCTCGTACACCACGTCCATGTTGTTGCGGAGGAAGACGTCGGTCTCTTTCACGTTGGTCATGGCGTTGAAGCCCGGCTCGGTGATGAACCAAACCCGCCGGTGCCGGCTGAAGACTTCCCTGACGTGGTCCAGATCGCGGAGCATGACCGCTCCCTTGAGACGGTGCAGCGGGATCGGTCGCTTGTCGTCCATGGTCGCCTGCAGGTGCATCTGGGTCTGGAGCCAGTAATTGCTGTCCCTACCGAGATAATGGTCGATGACGTGCGGCCCGTTTACGATCACCACGTCGTCCGGCTGGAGATACCGCAGGACGAACTGGACCGAGGGCTCCTGTCCCGGTTCCTTGAGGGCTTCGAGGTTGCCGCCGGTGATCCGCCAGCCGCTTCGCCCCGCGAAGTCCAGCGTCAGCCCGCACCCCAGCGCCACGTACGCCGCCAGGGTCGCCACGCTGACGCCCCGGGCGTAGGGACGCAGCCTCGTCCGTCCGGGCGCGGGGCCCATCCAGGCCAACCCGCGAGCGACCGCGGTCAGCGCCGCGGAGGCCAGCAGCACCCACATCGGCAGAAAGTGATAAGCGTACCGCACCGCGGTGACGGGCAGCACCAAGGCTTGGAACAGCGAGACTCCCAGGAAGATGATCAGCAGGATCCGAGCGGGCTGACGGAACGGGTGGCGTACGGCCAGAAGCCCGGCCCCACACAGAGCGAGCATCGGCAGCGGCGAGTCGGAATTCCAGGAGGAGGCTTGCACGTAGTACCACAGATCGAAGCCGGGGTAGCGCCACATCGGGGTCAAGGCGATGTCCGAAGCCCCGCTGCCGAACAAGGGTCGGGCGATCTGCACCAAGTTGCGGCTGGCGCTCTGTAACACCACCACGGTGCCGACGACCAGCATCCCCTTCCACACCGCGGGATCGGTCAGGAGGGTGCGCAGGCGATCGCGGCGATGGATCACGGCCGCCAACATCAGGGGCGGGGCGATCAGGGCCGACCCCTCCCAACTCAGGAACATGGCGATGAAACACACCACCGCCAGCCAGAGGGCGCGACGGTCCAACGGTCCGGGCGGGGCCATGGTGCGGTAGAAAAAGTAGACGGTCAGTAGAGTGAAAGCTTGCAGTTGAGAGTAGTACCGCCCGTAGTCGGCCATCTCGATACAGAAGGGCGAGACCGCATACACTGCCGCGGCGAAGACCCCCACCCAAGGTCGGAACAGCTTTCGGCCGCACCAGAAGATCAGAAAGATGGTCAAGGTGCCCCAAAAGACCGTAGGCGCGCGGATGATGAGCCGCTCGTTGTGGAAGATCAGGGCCGCCAGGGCGCTGGAGCAATACACCAGCTCACTCGTGGTGGCGTAGACCACCGGGATGTCGGGGTGAATGACGATGCTGGGGAACCCGTGCTCGAAGAAGCCCATCGTGCCGCGGTACATGCTGACCTCGTCCGGCGACAGCGGACGGGCTGCTATGTCGCGGATGCGGAGATAGGCTCCCGCCAGCAACACCAACCCCACCACCGACCAGACGACCCGGGGCTGTTGGACCCAGGAAAGGGCCGGTTCCAGCCGGCGCGCCTCAACAGGAACACGCCGACTGCGCCGCACCAGCACGGCCCAGGGGACGATCACGCACCCCAGCGCGACCGCCAGCCACAGCGGGCGGTACACCTGCTGGGCCGCGATGCGCGGATCATCGGCGAGCAGCATGGCGGCGGCGACGAAGATGGTCGCCGGCACCAGGGCCAACATCACGGGCGAAACTCCCTGCGTCCGTATACTTGACGGAATGATCGGCCAGCGACGTTCCACCTGCCGCCCACCGGCCAAGGCGCGGCGATCGATCTTGCCCGTCG
>JBGPAW010000350.1:0-4362 GCA_041480905.1 Phycisphaerae bacterium | reverse complement strand
CGACCACTACGGGGTCCGGGGGATGACGCCCAACGCCCCCAACGGCGTGGTCGCCATCCGCCCCCGACTCGCCGTGCGCGTCGAGCGGCTCCTGGACACTAGGCCGGGAGAGAACGATGCCAGCCCCGCATGGTATTACTACCTGCACCCCATCGACGTCTGCAACGCGTCCTGGCCGCGTTTCGCTCGGTCGGAAGGGCGCGATGCTCGGCGTTTCGTGACGCTGAGTCTCGAAATAACGACGCAGGCGGCGTCCGGCGGCCTAAACTTGGTGCTCGACGAGTACGGACAAGAGGTGCCGGACCTGCGGGTTCTCAACGATGACTACCGGCGCAACTGCGACCTCTTGCCGAACCACAACCTGATTGAATTGCGCCGCTGGCCACCTCCCATCCCGACCTCGCGTCCGAGCGAGCACACGACCTCAGCGCCCGCCGACGCTGCTTCCGCCGCTCCCCAGTAGGGCAGGGTGCGCCGCCTGATGTAGCGGCCGGCGCCTCGCCTGGCCACGGAACGGACCTGCGGCCGCGCGAAGGCGCGGGCCGCTACCATCCGATCGATGCCGCCCCTCAAAACGCCGCCGGGCGGGATGATGGACCGCCCGCCCCGTTCGCCGAAGGGCGGCAAACGTGGCGGGCGAGTTTGACAGCGCGGTGACCTTACCGTGGACCGGCACGGTCAATGCTCGATGCCGACTTGTGGGTTCGCGGGCGTATTCTGCCCGATTTGGTCCCCCAGCATCGTCCGCAGGTCGAGGTTCACACCCAACTCATCGGCCAGCGACATCAGCGCAACGAAGGGGTCCTTGGGCTCCCTGAGTGGGTCGCGATGACCCAGGTTGCACCGTACCAGCCGCATGAACGGCCGGACATCACCGTGGTTCACCACGCCGTCGCCGTTGATGTCGGCGGCCTCGACGCTGCACACGCAATGGTCCAGCCCGAGCAGCACGAGTGTGAACTGCACGACGTCATGCTGATTCACCTGTCCGTCATTGTTGACATCCCCGAGTTGATACGGGCACTCGTCACTGATCAGCTCGCACTCGTCGGGCGTGCCATTGTTGTTGCAGTCCTTGCTCACGCCGTCAGCGATATCTTCGTCGTCAGGCGTGCCATTGCGGTTACAGTCATCGGTCACCGGGGGGAGGGTCGCAAACACGGTGGCGACATCACCTGCACCGTCGTTTCCACCGATGACGAAGAGCACATCATCAACCCCAACCGCACAGTGCTGTCGCCGAGGGGAGGGAAGAGGAACGCCCGCGGTCCACAAATCCGTCTCGGGGTCATACACGTCGGCGATGCTCAGGGGAGGAGCGTTCGCGCCGTCCTCCCCTCCGCCCATCACGTAGATCTTGCCGTTACTGACGGCACACGCTGGCAACAGACGCGGCGTGGGGATTGGAGCCGCGGAACTCCACGTGTCGGTCGTTGAGTCGTACACGTCAGTTTCCGAAAGCAGGTTACTACTGCCACCGCCACCCATTCCCCCTATCAGATACACCTTCCCGTTGAGTGCCACTGCGCCGTGCTCTCCACGAACTCGCGGCAATGGGGCGGCACCGCTCCACAACTCAGTTGCCGGGTCGTAGACAAAGTTCTCGCTGGAAACCCCGTAGTACGAGTTCACACCACCCATGACGTACAGCTTCCCATTGACAGTACAGGCCGACAGCAACCCGCGCGGCCAAGCTCCGGGCAGATTCGGAAGCCCCGTGACCCAGGTGCCGGTCATCGTGTCGAAAGCTTCGAACGTGCGCAGCCAGCAATTCGAAAAGCAGTTGTTTCCCCCGACGACGTAGACCATGCCGTCGATGGCGGCCGCCGCGGCCATCCCGCGACCCGTGGGCATGTCTGGCAATTGGGTCCATGTATCGCCCTGCGGATTGTACAGAAAGGCATCATTGTGATTCGCTGACCAGTTGCGGTCACCGATGGCGTAGATGAGGCCATCCCACGCCGCGCAGGCCTGCTCAACGCGCGGGCCGGGGAGCGGAGCACGGAGCTCCCACTCCTGCCCCATAGCGCCAGCGCAAACAAGGGCCAAGATCGTCGCCTCTGACATTGCAACCCATCTGATGGTTCGTAACATGGTTGGACTCCTCCTTTTGGAAAACTGCCGGTGTGCCGTGGGAACCGCTCCCGCGGCTTTTCAACTTCTGATGCCCGGGCCGGCACGCCGCCGGCCGCTACCAAGCCCATCCTGCGTTGGGCCATCGTTTATTAGCGCCGCGGGGGCGGGACCTTTCCGAGGAAAAGTCGAAAAGTCGAAAAGTCAAAACGTCGAAATTGGGAGGCCCGCGGGGGGCCGGGCGGATAGGACAGAGAGGAAAAGTCGAAAAGTCGAAAAGTCGAAAAGTCGAAATCGCGGGGTCCCGGGGGGCCGGGCGCATAGGACAGAGAGGACGAAGAGGACGGATAGGACGCAGCGCGGGCGGCGGGCGGACAGCAGGGAGAGGACCGATTGGACGGATAGGATGCAGCGCGGGCGGCGGACGCCACCGTCGGGCGAGAGGATGGGACCAATGAGACAGACAGGACCGATGAGCCGGGCGAGACGGACAGGGGCGGCGGGTCTTATGGGTGGCCGTGAGCCCCCGCTGGCGGATGCTATTGAGGGCCGTGAGGCTGGCGGCGGGCTTCGGAGCGCATACGGTAGAGCCGTTCGGTGAAACCGCCCTCGGCGAGGAACTGCTTTTCGAGTTGGCGCAGTTGCTGGTCGAGCAGGTAGTTGGCCTGGTGAATCAGGCAGATAACGGCGTTGGCGGCGACTTCGGGGGGAGAAGACTCAACATAGGACTGATAGGTCGGATAGGACCTATCGGGCAGCCAGGCCAGCTTGCGGACGGCTTGGGCCTGGGAATGGTCCTTGTCCCAGAGGGGCAAGGCGCGCTGGCGGAGAAAGTCCTGATAGTCCAGGAGCAGTTCCTCCAGGCTGGCGCGGGCGACGCCCACCAGTTTGAGCTCGGTCTTCTTCGAGGTGCCGGAGGCCTGGCTCGCCTCGGTGATGTTCTGCTTGCCGCTGCGGGCCGCCTGGACCATCTGGTCGTGCGTGCGCGAGCGCGGGTCGATGAACCGGCGGCAGAACGTCACCGTAGCGTCGGAGACGATCTCGGCCATTTGGTAGGACTTCAACTCGCGATAGCCGCCGTGCGGCGGAATGAGCGCCGACGGGTCGGCGCTATAGGTCCTATCGGTCCTATGAGTCCTATTCGGCGTGCTCATGTCGCAACCATCCTTAAGATGACCCCTTTTTCACTCGCGAGCCTGGGCGGCGTGCAGCTTGGCGGATTGGCGGGCGAGGTCGCGACAGCGGGCTTCCAACTCTTGCGGCGTGGTCGCATGGCGGGCGCGGGCCTCGGCGAGGGCGGCCCGAGTCTTCTCCACGTCGATTTCCTCAGCCCGCATGGCCTGCTCCGTCAGAATGGTCACTTGGTTCTGGAGCACCTGGGCGAAGCCGCCGTCAATGAAGACCCGTTGACTGCGGGGGGCTGTCTCGATCCGCAGCACTCCCGTGCCAAGCTTGCACAGCAAAGGGGCGCGGTTGCGCAAGATGCCGATCTCGCCGTCATGGGCGGGAAAAGCCAGGAAGGTCGCCTCGGCGTCGAGCACCTGGCGTTCCGGCGTGATGATGGTGCACTGGAATGAGACGTTGGTCGCCATGATCGTACTTCACTTCGCCTCGGCGAGCTTGGCGGCTTTGGCGGCGGCGTCCTCGATGGCCCCCACGTACATGAAGGCCTGCTCGGGAAGGTGGTCCCACTTACCCTCACAAACCTCCTCGAAACTCCGAATGGTGTCCTCGCGGGAGGTATGGCAACCCGACAGGCCGGTGAACTGCTCGGCTACGAAGAACGCTTGCGACAAGAAACGTTCGATCTTGCGGGCCCGGGCCACGATGAGCTTGTCCTCTTCGCTGAGCTCGTCCACGCCCAGGATGGCGATGATGTCCTGCAGGTCCTTGTAACGCTGCAGGATCTGCTGCACGCGCCGGGCTACGCGGTAATGCCGTTCGCCGATGTAATTCGGATCGATGATGCGGCTGGACGAAGCCAGCGGATCGACCGCCGGGTAGATGCCTTTCTCGGCGATGCCGCGTTCCAGGTTCACCGTGCTGTCCAGGTGGGTGAAGGCGGTGGCCGGCGCCGGGTCGGTGTAGTCGTCCGCCGGCACGTAAATGGCCTGGATGCTGGTCACGGCCCCGCGGCGCGTACTGGTGATGCGCTCCTGGAGTTCGCCCATCTCGGTGCCCAGCGTGGGCTGGTAGCCCACGGCTGAGGGCATCCGCCCGAGCAACGCGGATACCTCCGAGCCGGCCTGGGAGAAACGGAAGAGGTTGTCGATGAACAGCAGTGTGTCG
>JBGPAW010000349.1:0-4363 GCA_041480905.1 Phycisphaerae bacterium | reverse complement strand
TTCCACCTCGCGCTCGAAGCGGGCCTTGTCGTGCTTGCCGGCGAACGGCCCCTCCTTCATCACCTTGATGGCGACTTTGCGCTTGGTGGACTTCTGCACGGCCTGATAGATGACGCCCTGCCCGCCGCGGTGAATCTCGCGGATGATCTGATAGCCGGCGAACGAGTCCGGCAGGGAGTCGCCGAGAGGCCACCCGCCACTGCGCCGGCTGACGGTCGCGTCAGCCTGCCATTGGGCGAGCTTATTCCGGCACTCGGGGCACTGTTCGAGGTGTCGGCGGAGAGCGTCAGCCTCCTCGGGCGCGACCGCCTCGCGGGCCAGCAGCTCGATCTGTTCCGGCGTCAGACAAGCCATCGCGGGACCCCGGCGGGAGTATTCGCCGCGCCGTCCGCGGCGCGGGGGTTCTCCTACCCGAACTTCGGCGGCTTGCCCAGGGCCTGCCCGATGACGCGCAACTGCCCGGCGTGCAGCCCTTCGTGGTACGCGATCGAAGCCATCAGCCCGGCGAAGTTGGGGGCAAACTGCAGAAAATCCTTCGGCAGAGCCTCGGCCAGCTTGGCATCCGGCAGCGACTTGAACCAGCCGACCAAGTCTTCCCGCGCGCCGTGCAGACAGGCCTTGAGCTCCGGCGGCGAGGGATAATCCCGCAGATTGGGCTGCGGCTTGGAGCCGCTGCCGAACAGCTTCTTCCACGCGGTGGGGCACTTCGCCTGCCCGCCGCCGAGTTCGCTGCGGAGTTCGTCGTCGGTGAGGGTAATGTGCCCGATCAGCCACATGGCGTGATTGCCGCCGGGGATAGGACTGTAGCACAGCTTGTCGTCAGGGATATCCTCCAGAAACGCCAGCGTCCCTCGCCGGGCAAACGCCAGCACGGCCAAACCGTTCTCCCGTAGAATGTTGCTCATGGTCTTCCTCCCGAACAGATCAAAAACCACCCGCCGGGCCGCGGGCACGAACGGACACGCCCCCAATTAGACCGCGGCCCAGCTCGCCTAGCAAGCGCCGCACGAATAGAGAATGGAGAATTGGGCGTACAGCGACGGGGCGCGCCGAAGCAGGGGATTGCAGCGTGACCGTGCGTGCAAGCTTCTTAACCGAGCGAGCCATCCGCCCGGCGAGAGGGTCTCCCGCCCTGAGTTGGCAGAGATCCGATTGCCCCGCGCTGCATTTCATGGTGACTGGAACTACGTGATCGAACCCGGCTAATTTGTAACTCTCATTTATGCGCGGCTCCTTAGCTCTGCTCAACCCGACGAAACCAAAGGTTCAGGACGCGTCTGGATACTTCCTCGAACGCGCCTATTGGCGCCTGGGAAATCTGTGGTTGTTCCCCGGAGGAAATAACCCCGAGGTCGAGGCCCCACTCCGGGTCAGGCTGCCTGCGGGGCTCCTGCTTGTGCCTCCACCACGTGGTGATGCCGTTATCGGGATGAAGGCCCTGGCGCAAATCGGCGCGAGGGTGGAGATCGACTTCGGCGCTAAGGTGTTCTCCGTCCTCGTCCCGGAGGACGTGGTTCGAGCGGAGTAGGTCGGTGCCAGGTCACGCCGTCTTGGATTCGGCCTCGGCGGCGGAGCGGCCGTTGCGGCTCAGCAGGATCGTGGGGGCGGTCAGCAGGCGTTCGCGCAGGTCGCGATTGCCGGGGGGCGCTTGTTGGGATCGAGCGGTCAAACGGAGATAAGTCCAATATTCACAAGGGGGTGGGCGAGGAGCAAAGGCCACGGACCCGGAGGTAGCCCGGCCTCATCCTTGACCCAGAACGGCATCGCCTTGGTCTCCCACACCGTTGGTCCCTTCGCGTCATGCCGAACATAGTGACGCTCCCAGGGGACGCGGTGGAGGTGCAGGTGGGGCCCGTCATCTACTTATCCTTCACACTCGTCGGGGAGCCGTGCCGCTTAATCTTCGCCTAAAACGGCAAAAGTCGAGCTAAGCCGAACATTCCCGACCATCCAGGTCGTTGTAGGTCTCCACGGGTGACGGAGGACGATTCAGAAGCACCGCCGCCAATCCGCCGAACGGTTCGCAATAATGGTGACCGGCGGGAAGCAAGGGTAGCAGCCAATCCAGGTGGTTGTATTTGCCCCCGTACCCTCCAAAAGCGATCTTGCGGTTGTTGCGGGCCAAACCCCGGGGTCGTGTTGCCCGCCTGACCAGCCCGCGGACATCCGCAATCGCGGCTTCGGTGTCATCGTCCCAGCAGGCGGCCCGGGCACGAACGGGGGACGGAGTTCGGCGTATAGATGACCCTCCTCAGGCTCCCGTGCAGCATACCGAGCATTCGAGCTTTACGTCAACGAATTTCTGGGTCAGCCGACTCGCCCGTGGTGTATCGAAAGTTGGGGTAAGTGCTGGAACCGGGGTTCCAAAGAGATAGGCTCACGACCTTTCAAGACCAAGCAGAAAGGAAGGTGCGCCTATGGCAGGCACGAAGTTCACAAGGTCGTACCCGCTGTTCATCACGGTAGACTTTTCCACCCTGCAGTTCAATGGACTGGTGCAGGCCATTCAGGCCGCCAGGCAGCGGGCCTGCGGGGAGCTTCTGGGAATCCTGCTGCGAGCCGCCGAACGCCGGGCCCAGAAACTGGAACCCCAGCGGTGGGAGAACCGCGGCCAGCAGACCCGCCGGCTGCGGTTGCTCTGGGGGGGAGACCCCCGTGCGGCGCACCCGGGTGCGGGATCGGCACACCGGCGAGACGTACCACTTGGCCGATCGGCTGGTGGGGGAAGCGGAGCGGGCATCGACCGGAGCTTGAAGAGGACGTAAACTCTTCGTGCCGTCGTGGACTGAGGGCGACCAAGACGGGAGCCCGAAGGGGCTCCGCTGGCGAGCGACCCGAGCGCTACGACGGTGGCTATACGGCAGAGGAGTGGGCTGGTGGCCTGCGGGTCATCAGCCGACCCTCTCCTGCACCTCTGCCGGTAGCCTTCCCAGCGATAAACGCATCGCTCGAATACCGACGAGCAACCGATGTCAGAAACTGTGTCGTGAGCCCGTCTGAATAAATACCCCAACTTTCGGTTACACTACCCATCGCTGGGCGGCGATCCCGGGGTTTGACTGCCGGCGTGGAGAAGGTAGAATGATAAAGGTGTCGTTCGATAGCCCAGCGGACGGCCGGAAAGTTCTGTAGCGAGGAGTATTCCCCGATAGCTCAATCGGTAGAGCGAGCGGCTGTTAACCGCTAGGTTCTAGGTTCGAGTCCTAGTCGGGGAGATACCCCTGGAGTCGCGAAACTTCGCGACCCGCCAGTGAACGCACGACCCCGAGAGGCGGCGCCCTCGGGGTTCTTGCGTTTATGCCAGTATTCGCAAGGGTTTACGTGACACGCCGTTCTCGCCGCCCTCTCGGCCAGAGCGCACGAGAGTGCTCGTTGGGCCGCCCCCGCCACGCTTGGACCAGTTGCCGGCCGAGAACTCTCAGACTCTCGCGCGCCGGACCCCCTTCTGGCTAACAATGCGATTACGTTCGTACCCCGAAGGCAACCGTTTCATAAAACGGACCCCGCTGGTAACTGATCAGGGAGTCGGCGTCGTGCGCGTACCGAGTATTCAGTCGCCAGGGCAGGGGGCTGGCGCGTTCGGCTTCGGAGTCGAGGTGATCCGGGCACGGAAGCTACGACGTATCGCTGATCCACAAATGCTCTTTGTCCACCCGTCGTCCGGCGCCCGCCCTGGATGTTATGCGGCGCTTATGGTCCCGTCGTCCGATGCGCTACGCCGCGTGAATGCGCCGGGTGCTGTGAGGAAGGCTTTTACCACGGACTGCTAGGAGACCATCAGGCCCGTGGGCGGCGAATGCCGCCTTTGCGCTTGAGGCCGAACCCGAACAGGTAAATGTCGGGAACGTGAATGCGCTTGTCGCTCGTTTCGCGCAGAATCCCGAGGTTCATGAGGTAGTTGATAAGGCTGTCCTTGCTGTCGCGCACGTGCTCTGGAAACTTGTCCCAGTCGATGTCCCGAAGGCACTTGCGGAAGTCTGCACGCCCCATGGGGACAACCTGGTCCCTAAGATTGCTGCCGATGCCCTCGATTCCCTTGAATTCCTCTTTGAGCTCTTCGATGCGGTCCTTTGATACCTCCATGAGCGCAGCGTTGACTTGTTCCGGCGCGAGCAGCCTCGTGCTGTCGCGGAGACCCGAGCTTATCTGTCGGCCGGCAGATATCTCGAACAGCTTGAGGAACGACCGCGGCGCGATGTCGCCCAACGAGTCCTGAAGATGGTTCAGGAACCACTGATAGGTGTCCCCCCTTCTCTTATCCGACCCCATGTACCGCCCAACGACGAGTTCCATGAAGGCCCGATGGTCATTCTCGCCGGTCGTTGGGACGATTCCCCACGGCTCGCGCTCCTCCAGCTTGGAT
>JBGPAW010000348.1:0-4372 GCA_041480905.1 Phycisphaerae bacterium | reverse complement strand
GTGACGTGGGCGTCCCCGTAGCCCTCCTCGCGGTAGAAGGCCTCGAGGGCATTGCGGCCTTCCGACACGCCGACCGTATCGACCGGGTCGCCCACCTTCAGGGGCACCTTTTCCAGGAGCTTCTTGTCCTTGAACTTGACGTTGCCCGCTACGCGGATGGCTTTGATCACCGGGCGGTCCACCAGGTGGAAAGTTGCCGCGACGCCCTCCGCGGTCGTCTCGGTGTCAAAGGTGACGCTGAGGAACTTGCCGGTGCGCAGCAGTCGCTGCACGTCCTCGTTGGCCGTCGCCTCGTCGAACGGCTGACCGGGAGCGGTGCGCGCCACGGAGCGAAGGTAGGCCTCGCCGACGGCCTGGGTGCCGGAAAAGGTGACCGAGACGACCCGCGGAGCGGGGTCGGCCTCCGCCTCGCCCCGCGCTACCGCTGACCATCCGAGGATTCCGAGCATCGCCGCCGCTAGCACCTGACAAGTGAGTTCTCTTATCATCGGACAGGTCTCTTCTGTGACAGGCTACGTCCGTCTCCGAGGACCGCGCCTTGCAATCTTTCATGACTCGCGCCGGGTGAGATCATATCCCCGCCCACGGTGGTTTGGCAACGTCCCTGTGGGTGACAGGTTTTGCGCTTTTTATCCAGGAGGCGTTGCCGGTATAGTGCCGTTTCCAGTGGCGGAGCGTTTGGCGGAGCGCGGCCTTCGGCCGCAACCGAAAGAGGATCTCACGCAGAGTTTCCAAAGCCGATGTGGGAGTCTCTTCTGTTTTGGCTGGGGCTGCTCTTGCCGGGTTATGCGGCTCTGCGCCTGGCGGCGCCGGAGGAGCTTAAATCCGGGCTGCTGGGCGTGGTGGGGCTGTCGTACTTGGCGGCGCTTGCGGTGCTCTCGCCGGTCTCGATCCTCTGTTACGTGCTGCGCCTGCCGGTGGCATTCTTCGCCGGGACCTGCGTGGTCGCGTTTCTCGTCGGGCTCGCCTTGATCATTCTGAGAAGCTGGTGGCGCGACCTGGGTAAGCTCGTGCTCGCCGGGGTGAGCCTGGAGCTGTTCATCCTGCTGGCCGACCTGGTGACGGGAGGGCGGGTCGGCGCCTTTCTGGGGGGCGACGCGAAGGTCCACGTGGCCCGCATCCGGTTTCTGGTGGAGCACGGGTTCAGCAACTACGACCCCTACGTGTCGGCCAAGTGCTTCTTTGCCCTGTATCACACGAATATTCTGCACGCCCTCTATGCGGCCGGCGCGGTGTTGACCGGCGCGGAAGTGTTGGAGGTGTGGTACGCGAGCCTGGTGTGGGCCAAGCTGGTGATCGCAGCCGGCGCGTATTACCTGACCTGGCGTGTGTTTGAGCGGTCGTGGGTGGCCTGGGTGGGGGCGTTGTTCCTGGTGGGCTGGCTGGCTCCGGTCACGTTCGTGGTTTATCCGAACCAGTTGGCACCCTGCTGGCTGCTTCCGCTGATGTTGGGTTTTGGCGTTCAAGCCTGCCAATCGCCGTGCCCGGGAAGCTCAGTCCTCAAGCTGGCGGTGGGGTCGTTGGTGTTGGGGCAGGTGCACGGTCTGTACGCGATCTTCGCGGGAGCGGTATTAGCCCCCTTGCTGGCGGCGGTGCTGCTGCACCGGCTGGTGCGCGGGCACCCGGACCGTCTCCGCGTGGCGGCCTGCCTGGCGGCCTTGGGCACCGGGGCCCCCTTCGTGTTGATGACCAAGTACGCGTCACCGCCGGAGCCGCCGTCCGCGCCGGCACCCGCCTCCGCACCGGCGCCGGTCACGCAGGACGACGGATTTCATCACTGGGCGAACGGGTGGGTCATGTTGAAGCCGACGGCGGCCCTGGGCGGACGCCGGGGGTTGGGTCTCGTTCTGCTTGCGGGGGGAATGGTGGGCGCTCTAGTGGGCTCCCGGAGAAAGCCGGCGGGAGTGCTGGCGGCGATGACGGCGATAGCGGCGGGTATCCTGTTCATTCCGCCGGTGTGCCGAGCGGCGATCCAGGCGCTGGGAGAAGGATGGATCGTGGCGCGCGCGGAGGTCATCCTCCAACTGGGGATGATCGCGTTCGTGCCGGGGACCGTGGCCTTCTGGCTGGATGGGCGGCTGCGGTGGCGCGGTATACGCCCGTTACTCAGTATCGGCGCGGTGTGCCTGGGAGCGCTGTTCGGCCGGCACGAAGAAAGGCATTCCTGGCCGACGTACTATCGAACCGCCACGGCCGCTCAAGTGGATCGACAGGCCCGGTTGCGTCAACTCCAGCAGATGGGGGTGTTCTTCCGGGAGCACATGCCACGGGGGGCGACGGTGCTCACCGACGAAGAGCACGCGATGTGGTTGGTGATGCTCTACGACTGCCGTGTGGTGGCCGCGGCGCGGGGCAGTTCGCCTCCCGACATCGAGCAACGCAAGAGCGATCTGGCGGCGATGTTGACGGCCGAAACGCCGTGGGCGGTCCGCCGGGAGTTGCTACATAGGTACGGGATCACGGCGTTCCTGAAGGAGACCGCGCATGGGGAATACCGGGTGGGGGTGTTGCGGCCGGACTATTGAGTTTCGCAAAAGTAATGTAAAGAAAAGCCGAACTTCTGCGAAACTCAATAACCCCCGCGGGGGGTGAAAAGGGGCTTGGGGGAGGGGAACAGACGGCGCACGAGAAGGAAGACCAGCAGAGAGGCCAACGAAGCCAGGTGCACGAGCCATAGCCCACCCAGCACGGAATGGAGCGACCGATGCCAGACTGCCAGGGCCAGCGCTTGAACCGCCAGGCCCGGCACATAGACATAAAGAAGACCAAAGCGGGCGGTAGACAGACCGGCCAAAACGAGCAGGTACGCGAGGTAGGCCACCAGGCGGATCACGGTGAGAGGCAGAAGCAGCGGCGCCGCCGCGGCGAAGGCGGAGCCGTACAAGTGGAGGGTGATCGCGTCGGCCCAGACGGCGAGGAGGATGACGGGACCGGCGGCCAGCAGCAGGAAGTAGGCACAAACGCGCAGGAAGGGACCGGTGATGCTTCGCCCCTGACCGTGCAGGGCGGTGAGCAGGGGGAGCAGCAAGGTGTCAAAAGGTGTCACCAGGACGCTCATGGAGCGGGCCAGGATAAACGCCGCCCCGTAAAGCCCGGCGTCGGCGTCGGGGAAACAGGCTTTGACGAACAACATGTCGAGGTTCTGAAAGCCGGCCACCGTGAACATGATGACGAACATGGGCACGGTGAAGCGGCGGACGGCGCCGCCGTCCACGGACTCCGGCGGAAAGCCGCGCCACACGCCGCGCAGTTGAGCGTAGGAAACGGGCAGGATGGCGGCCGTGGCCAGCACGTAGGCTCCCAGACCCGCCGCGGCGTTACGGACCAGGGCGAGCAGGCCAACGCCCAGCGCCAGGCGAATTATCGCTTCGAGGATGATGTTGACGTTGTAGAGTCCGAAGCGTTGGACGCCGCGGAGCGCGCCGCGGGCGACGCTTAAGAGGAGGGTCACGTAGATGAGGGCATAAGCGGCCAGCAGCGGGGAGACGGAGCGAAACTGCAGGAGGTCGGCCAAGAGGCGCAACGGAACCAGAGCTACGGCCACCACGATCAGGCCGTAGAGCGCGACCCGGCGCGTGATCTCCCGCGTCAGGGTCCGAATCTTGCCGGGTTGTCCGCGTGTGGCGTACTCGGCGGCGAACCTGGCGACCGTGCCGTTGATGGGCCCCAGGGCGCTGCAGGCGAGCATGGCCAGGGAGACCGCGGCGGTGAACTCGGCGTAGTCGGCCGGCCCCAGCGCCCGTCCGGCATAGACGGAGTAGACCAGGCTGAGCAGGGCCGTGGTGCCCGTGCCGACGACCAGCACCATGCTATGTCGAGTTTCGATACGCATCGGGCCGCTCCCTGACGGTCACGGTTCGGATAAGACGCCGCTCCCTGACGGTCGCGCCTCGGTTCTCAACGGCGCCTCCGAATCCGACTCCTACGCTAGGAGGCTCCGGGGGGTTGGGTAGGCCGGGCGGTGAGGAGGCCGCGGGCCAACCCCAAACCGCGGGCGAACGCCCGGACGAAACTCATGGGCGCGAAACAGCCATACCGCCATTGCCCCGTCCGCCGGAGCAGGCGGACGGTCATCGGCACCTGTAGAAGCAACAAGAGCAGGGCCACGAGCGGAACCACCCACCGGGTGACCGGGAACCCCAGCGTCGGCAGGGCGGCGAGGAGCACCAGGGCCAAAGGCGGCTGGCTATGGTCCACCACATTGCTGTAGGCATCGCCCTCCACGCGCTCGCGGTGAGTGAGATACAAGCGGGCGCGATAGTAGCCGTGCCGAGCCTGGGTGCGGAGGTACGCCCGCCATCGGACGGGATGGAAGTGCTTGACCTGGGAGCTCAAGGACCTGGGGATAAGCGTCACCACCGTCTTCCCCGGC
>JBGPAW010000347.1:0-4377 GCA_041480905.1 Phycisphaerae bacterium | reverse complement strand
TCCCCGACGCGCCACCTCGGCGTCCCAGCCCCTCGCACCCCGCGTGTCCCTCCCCACGCCCCCGCGAACCGGCCCAAGGCTCGATGGGATGGTAAACCCTTGGCCAACCTCACGCTCGCACCTGACCTGCGGAATCGCTGTGCTTGAGGCGGTAGTGTTTTCCGATGCGGTGGGGTATCCTATGCCGGCAGCATGCTCGGCGGCGGATGTCGGGCGGCCATCCTCGGGAGAGAAGTCCAAACAAGGAACACAGAGGTGAAACACCGGCGGGTATCGGTTGGCGCGGTTCTGGCGGGAGTGACGACGGTGGTCCTCGGCGGCGCACTGGGCTGCAATGCGAAACCCGGTGGACCACGGGTGCCCGCCCTCCCGGACGAACTCGTCGTCTGGGGCGACCCGGACCCGGACAACCCTGAGACCTACGCCTCCATCCGTGATGTGCATGACCAGGATGACGTGTTTGTCGTAATCGGCACCAACGGCCAAGTCCAGTTGGCCAACGAGAAAGTGTGCAACATTTGTGAGGTGCAGGGATCGACCATCCTGATCGATGGGACGCCGCGCATCAACATTCGTTTCAGCAGTGGGCCGGACGGTTTTGGCCCGCGCCGCCCGTTCCTGGTCTCGACCGACGCGTTCTACATCGAACTGGTCGGCGACGAGACTTCCATCACCTTCCAAGAGGAGAATGTACGGTTCGAGGAGGACGACAATCTCACTGACGACCTGGCCGTCCGCGTGGGCACGATCCCCAATCCCGCGCTGGAAAACTGAGGGCGTGCGTGAGAACCTGATATAGCGTCGTGCCTCGAGGACCGTCCGCCGTTTCGCGCGCGACCGGCATGAGGGCGTGCCGCGAAACGAGGTGAGCCATCGAAAGTCCCACCGCGGGGATGGCCGCAAACCGCTCTGGCGCTTAGGGACTGAACTCGAACGCCCCGATGTCCGGGCGGTCGTCACGAGGCCTGCCGTCAAAGTCGTCCGGCGGCGCCACGTCGGCCGAATCGGCGGCTCGGCGTGCCGGGAGGCCGGCTCGGTGGACAAGAGCAACGGCAAGATAGGCGGTCTTCGCTTGAATCAGGTGGCTCGCCTGGGTACCATCACGGCCTGAGGTCTGATAAATGGGAAATGTCGGTTATTGAGATCACGGACCCGTGGGACAGCCAAAGACTCCTCCGAGCAACCCTGGGGAAGCGAGAGGCCGCGGTCTCGGAATCGTGATGCCGTAGTAGGAGGTATGCACCATGTGCGAGTTGGCCGTACGCTGAATTGTCGGTTTCCTCGTGTCTCTGGGGCTGGGCTCGCTCGTAGCATGGGCGTTCTGGCGATTCCTGCATGATATTGTTGTGAAGACTGCGAATAACCGCAAGTGGAACTTCGAGGAAGGTGAGACCGATCGAATTCCTTTGTTTCCTTTCCTGATTGGTATCCTGGAGCGAGGCTTCTTTACGGTCACGGTGGCCTTCGTGATCCCCGGTGTTGGCGGGCTTATCGGTTCGTGGCTAGTTGTGAAGATGCTCACCGGTTGGAACCGCATCACAAAGCCGCAAGCACAATATCGAATGCTAAGCTTCGCAGGCCTCATGAGCAGCCTCGTCTCGATCTTGTTCGGGGTTTTAGGCGGACTCATTGTGGGCGGACAGATTTGGCCTCAGTAGGCTAATAGAGTAAACTAGTGGACGTGTGATGTGGCCAAGAAGCTCTCGCGCCGGAATACGGCTGTTTCGGTGGATACGATCCGCCACAAGAACAAACGCGCGAACATTCCGACCGAGGAGCTGCGCGACTTTGTCGCCGACGACGAGGAGGCTCCGAAGACGATGCTTTATCCGCGTTAAATAGGAACCGTCTGAGTTTGGCATGGCCAAAGGACGAACGCAACCGTCTCTCCTGACCCGTAAGGCGATGCCGCGACCCACCTCCTCTCGATCTCGCAACCCCCGCGCCATTCGTTAAGTGCCGGGCGGACTTTTACCACGGACTGTCAGGCCTTCCATCCGGATGAATGGAGGAAGCGTCCTGTGCGTCCGCTTTGGGGTGCTGAGTCGGGCCGTCCGGTAACGACAACGGCAAGTTTTTGATGTGTAAGGATTTGCACGCGCGCGCCAAGGGTAGCACAAGCCGTCGTGGCGGCTTTGGAGCTGCGTTGAAGGCCTCTCCCCGCGGCGTCCGGTATCAGGCCAGGTCCCAATACCTAGTATGATAGCGAAGGCGACGTGCCAGACTTGGCACACCGGATGGCGTGCCGGTATTGAGGCAGCACGGGCCTGATCGGGTTTCCATCATCGTAACCTATTGTGGATAACTAAGTTATAGCTGACATTCACTGGATTCTCTGTCGGCGCCATGGGATGGTATGCTCCTTGCAGTGTTCTTGGCGTCGGGAGAGATAGAGATGAGGATGAATGTCAACGCCGCAGTGGGAGACAACCGTGCAACCGAATCGACTCATCTCGGGGCGGTCCGTAACCTTCAAGCTGAAGGACGCCGCCTGTCCCGATTGGATGGATACGGCCCGGTCAATCGGCCCGGAACTCCAGGTGACTGGCGAGATCGTCTTTTTCAGCGACGGGGGGGATCGAAAGAATGAGTTCGCCATCATCGAGGTGGCGGGGATTCATACGCCGCTGATTGTCCCGGTCGAACGCTTGACCGCAGCCGCCCAGATGGCGGAAGAGCAACCGTGTGAAGCGATCGAGAACTCATCGAGAAAGGCGTCTTAGAAAGATCGACGGCCCGGCCGATAACACACGCGGGGGCCATGACGGAGGTAAGACGACAAAACCGAGATCCCACCCGCTGCCGCAGGGCAACGGGATGATCGTAACGCTCTCTCTCCCGCCCAGGCTTGGGCTGCCCGCCTGGACAGCCCTCGCCTGGGCCTTGTGAGCGAACCAGCCCGGCTCTCGGGCACTATCATAAAGCTCTCTCTCTCCCTCCCAGGGGGGCACAGCTCGCAAGGGCGGTTCCCTCCTGGGACTTTTTTCGGGTGATGCGGGCGCGCGGAAGGCTTCGATCAGTTGAGGCATGATCGCGGTGTAGGTGAATCGGCTGAGCACGACGCGGCGCAGCTTGGTGAGCACTTCGTCCCGATAGGCCGCCTCGGCGAGGAAACGCTCCGCCAAGTGCTCGAATTCGGCGGGGTTGCGAAAGACAACCTGCTCCAGACCCGGGAAGTCGGCGGCGGTGCCGCCGAGAGTCTCACCTGCGGCGCGGCGTTGGACGTAGGTCTCCAGGGGGAGACCGGCGAAGTCGGCCGGGCAATAACGAGTCAAGATGTTCTCTGGTTTTGCAAGGGGCGTTTTCGCGTTTTCATGGATATGCTTCGGGTGGTGCCCTGACGGTGATTTCTTCTGCGTTGTACGATAGCGTCGGCGCACGGGCTTCGGCCCGTGGTCGTCAGTGACGGACAACGTAACTGGCGTCTTCGAGGCGGGCGGCGTCACCCGGTAAACCCTTGACTCGCGGCCTCGGCAAAGGGAGCAAGTCGTGCGGGCGGGAAGTTCGCTATCATCGCCTCGATCGCCTTTCGGCGTGTGCGCCCGTTCTTCAGCGAGCACTCCTTTTGCCGAGCCTGATCCAGCGTCTGGCATTCCTGGAAATAGACCAGCTCGACAGGCAATCTCCATTTCGTAGACTGAACCTGCCCCTTGCGATGCTGGGCCAGACGCGGGATCAGGTTGTTCGTGCTCCCGCAGTAGTGGCATCCGTCAGAGCACCACAGGATGTACACCTACACGGTGTCGTATCGGAATGGGCATGCGTCTGTGCGAATCGACCTGGACGAGTACAAGCGATTCAAGGCTTACCTTCTTGACCTGGCGTGTTACCGGTCGGCGGAAGCCCTGGAGCCGATTGCCGGCTTGCAGCGTAAGCGAGGCGGACGAACGTCCCGGCCAACTGCATGACGAGCATCTGCGGCGCAGAAAAGTTGCGTCAAAACGATCCCGGAAACAGGCGTCCGAGTCAGTCTGCCGGCAGTCCGGAATCAGAGCGCAAGTGCTTGTACTGCCGATTGTTACTGCTTGTCAGGCGGTGGGTTAGGATCGCCCTCTGATGAATTCCCAAGCTGCCGGACGGCGGCGTACATCGACTACATGCGGCCGCGCCGCGTCGAGCTGGCCCGCGTGTTCAAGCGGACCGGGAATTTCTACTACCACTGCGACTGGCGCGCGATCGGTGAGTCGAGGTGCTGACCGGAGCGTTGCGCGCAGGGGGCAGTGCGCGGCGTGCGGTTGACGCATGGGCGCCCGCGCGTTATGCACCGGCCATGCCGCGCAAGACATCCCAGCCGAAAGCCGCTTCGCCTGCCGCTACTCCGGCAGGCCGACCGTCCGCCCTGGTGGATACGCGCATCATTTACTGCGGCGATTGTCT
>JBGPAW010000346.1:0-4391 GCA_041480905.1 Phycisphaerae bacterium | reverse complement strand
CGACCTGCGGGAAGCGCGGCAGCGCCTCCGTGATTTGCGCTACAACCCGCAACGGTACGTCCCGGAGAACGACCCTACCGCGGAGCTGTTGCGGAAACGGGAGCGGGCCGTCGTCTGGTCCGACTCGCTGCGCGCGGAGGGCAGCGGCGACCCGGGCGAGCGCCGCCGGGCCTTCCTGGCCATCCGCGAGCTGAACGACCGGATTCTGGCCCGGCACCCCGGCGTGGCGGAGCGGTTTCGCCGGAAGGTGGAGCAGCAGGAGGAGCAGGTGCTGGAGAACGCCGTGGCCGACCGCCGCGATTATTTCTTCGCCCTATTCAGCCGCCCCGCCCTCGAAACGCTGCTCGAACGGCTACCCGCCCGGAAGGAGTTCGCCATATAATAAAGGGGAGGGGATGCAGGATAGTGGTGCAGGGAGTCAGCCTGGGATAAGGGGTAGGCGTGAACGTGAGGCTTCAGGGGGCGCAGGAGAACATCGTGGGCGACGAGAGCAACGGACCGAAGATTCAGGTGGACAGCGATTGGAAGGAGGAGGCGCGCCGTGAGAAGGAGCGGTTGGCCCAGCAGGAGGCCCAGGCCGCCGCGGCCGCCGCCGGACCGTTGCCCACTCCGAGCTTCCTGGAAATCGTGAATATGATCGCCATGCAGGCGGCGGTGAGCGTCGGGGGGTATCGGCTGCACACCGGCGAGACGGTGCCACCCGACCTGCCGATGGCCCAGCACCTGATCGACCTGCTGGAAGTGCTGGGCAGCAAGACGAAAGGCAACCTGACGGACGAGGAAAGCAGGGCCCTGAGCGCCGTGCTGTACGATCTGCGTATGCGTTACGTACAGGAGGTCAGCGGCCCGCGAACGCCCCCGCCGAGTGCCGCAAGCGAAGCAGGACAGCGCTAGTGCTCTGTCGCACCTTAATTCGCGGGTTGGCGTGCAACGGCCTGGACCCGTCGCTTGCGCTCCGGCCTCGGAATATGACCCGTCGCTGGCGCTCCGGCCTCGGAACATGAGGGCTCGTACCCGCAGGTTTGGGTGCGACAGAGCACTAGGCTGCTCGTTGTTTCAGGCGCCGCTCCCGAGGGGCGACGCTACAGGAGCTTATCAGGTGCTGTATCAACCGCCTTTACCGTCGCCATACTCCGAAATGACGGAAGCGGAGATGGCCGAGAGGATCGCGCAACACAAGCGCGCTTTCGGCGAGCGCCTGGTCATCCTCGGGCACCACTACCAGCAGGACGAGGTCATCCGTTTCGCCGACTTCACCGGCGACAGCCTCAAGCTGTCGCAGATCGCGGCCCGGCAGACGCGCGCGGAATTCGTGGTGTTCTGCGGCGTCCACTTCATGGCGGAATCCGCCGACATCCTCACCGACGAGGCGGTGCAGGTCATCCTGCCCGACCTGTCGGCGGGGTGCAGCATGGCGGACATGGCCGCCATCGAACAGTTGGAAGAGGCCTGGGATTTTCTGACCGCGGCGACGCCGGAGCCCATCGTGCCGATCACCTACGTGAACTCCGCGGCGACGATTAAGGCGTTCTGCGGCGAACACGGCGGGGCCTGCTGCACGAGCAGCAATGCGCGCCTGATTCTGAACTGGGCGCTCCGGCAGGGGGCGAAGGCCATCTTCCTGCCCGATCAGCACCTCGGTCGGAACACCGCCTACGCGTTGGGCATCCCTCTGAACGAGATGGTGCTGTACGACCCCGCCCTAGGGGAGGGCGGCCTGACCGCCGAACAGGTTCGGTCGGCCCGCATCATCCTATGGAAGGGACATTGCAGCGTCCACGGTCTCTTCACCGTCAAACAGTGCGACGAAATCCGCGCCCTCGACGCGGACTACCGCATCCTGGTCCACCCCGAATGCCTCTGGGAAGTGGTGCAGAAGGCCGACCTGGCCGGCAGTACCGAATTCATCATCAAGACGGTCAGGGATTCCCCGCCCGGCTCGAAATGGGCGGTCGGCACGGAAGTTCACCTGGTCAACCGCCTGGCGTGGCAGCACCCGGATAAGAGCGTCCGTTCGTTAGCCGGCATCCAGTGTCTGTGCACGACGATGTACCGGATCGACCTCAAACACTTGCTGTGGTCGCTGGACGAATTGGCCGCCGGCCGAGTAGGCAACCGAATCGTGGTGCCGCCGGAGGTCCGTCGCGGGGCGTTGGTCGCCCTGGGCCGCATGCTCGAGAACGTATCGGCCCAACCGGTGGCGGCGAAGTAACCGTTCAGACGCGAGCCGCTCCGTCCAGATGCCTTCGGGAATCGGCGATTTGCAAAAACGATCCGACCGCGGTGGGCACGAGAATCATAAAGGGGAAGAAAACCCAGCTCGCGTGGTTAGTGCTCTCGAGAAAGCGAAACAAGTAGGGCCAACAGGCGAGGATGGGGACCAACCCCGACACCAGCAAGGCGGCCCCCTCGAAGGCGGTGATGACAATCACCACGGTCTGCTGGTAGGGCAGGCACCACGCCGCGACGCAAACGAACATCAGCCCCACGGCGACCGCCGACGCCCATTCCGGCAATCCCAGCGGACCCAGGAACTGCATGAGCATCCCCGTGCCGATCAGGCCGCCGAGCACGCTCGGGGCATGCTGCTTGAGAACCACGCCCAAAACGCCCAATAACACGGCGCCGCCCGCGCCTAGAACAAGCGACTGAGAGTGGTAGGCAGCGAAAGCGAGGCCCGTCCACCCGCCCAGCGCCGCTAGCGTAAGCACGACCAAAACCCGGCCCATGCGCCATCCACCGAGCATGAAGGCCAGACCCAGAATGACCATCGGCAGACCGACCAAGGCGTGCAGGCCGCGCAGCCACATGACCCATTGGGGCAGGTTAAACACCGGCTATGTCCCGTGCGGCGAACTACTCGGTTTGGATGACCACCTTGCGGGGTGGTGCCTTGCGCGTCAGCAGCATTTGCAGCAGCAGCGACGCGCCCAGAAACACGATTCCGGCGACGGCGAGGATCCGCCCGTGTTGCCCGGCGGCCGCCGGCAGGTCCACGTGCAATTGGGCCGCCAATCCGGCCAGCCCTGACATCACCATGAGCGTCCCGACCATCGAGGTCGCAACGATCAGAGTGAAACGTGGCAGCAACATCCCCAACACGAGTCCGATCAAAGCCGCTCCCAATCCCATCCCCCAGATTCTCTTGTTCACATCGACTTCTCGGGATTGGACGTAAAGCCAGAAATCGTCGGCCCAGGTTTGGAGGTCCGATAACACGCGGTCCGAGGTGGTGTCGCCCTCGGCTTTGTCGGGAAGCGTAAACGTGCCGTTGAACTTGTAGGCCGGATCGTATTCGATGAAACGGGGTACCACCACTTGGCTGCCATAAGTTCCCACGGCGATCGCCGCAAAAAAGGCCGCCGCCGCCAGACCGACCCATAAGCGGAACAAGGCGTATCCGATGCCGCCGGCGAGGAGTGCGCCGATCAGGACGACCGCGATGACTGGCGTGTGGATGATCGGGGCCAACGCCGAGGCCAGAAGAACGCCGACAGCGACGAATCCCAGCGTGACCCCCACCCGGGCCAGCTTAGCCCCCAGAACGCTCAGCCCGATGCCGAGCAGCAACGAGCCGACGGCCACGGGCAACACCGGAACCTGGTACTCCGGCGGGACGTGGGTCTCCCACAACCGTTGGACCTGATCGAGGAATTGGGTCAACTGGTCGGCGTTCATCGAAAGCTCAATCCTTGCCCTTGTCGGTAGGGTCCGGTTACACCATCCCGGCCCCGCCGTTCCAGGAGGTATTCGCCCGCGGGCACCGTTTATTCGAGTCCGGCGGCGGTTTTTGCACGATACACCCGCGCATCATCCGCCGGCGGTGAACCGGTCGGGATAGACGGAGATGTCGATCGCGTGAAAACCACCGTCGACGCGCCCGAAACGCTCGAAGTTATGCCGCAGGATGGCGATTTTCTGCCGGGCGCTGTTTTCCTCCACTTCCTCACCTGGGGCCGACCCCCATTTGATCAGACTCCCCGCCCGATCGGTGGTCAGCACCAGGTGGGCTTCCCGCGGTGCATGCCGTCCCTGGTGATTGTGGACCTGGATGCCGGTGATCTGGCGGGCAAACGGCTCAGGAGCGATGAGCCGAGCGAGGGCCAAGCCGGCGGCCAGATCGGCGGCGGCCCACACTGCTCCCGGAGGCGGAGGCTCGCCGGCAACGCCCTGGATCAGCGGCAGCCCGTCCTGATACCCGTACACGCCGGGCAGCCGCACCCGCTCGCGGTCCACCAGATAGAAACCGGAGTCCATCTGCACCAGGGCGGCGGGGGTGCGGTAGGCGCAGGCCACCACGATGCGCAGATCGTGCTGGCGCCGGACGGCGTGGACCCGCTCGACCCAGGGATCGGCTTCGAACGCCCGGCCGATCTTGGCGCAGATATCGG
>JBGPAW010000345.1:0-4409 GCA_041480905.1 Phycisphaerae bacterium | reverse complement strand
TTCAACGCGCCGATCAGGCCCGCCGGCATCGCTTAAGCCCGCAACGCCGCCTGACCGCGCAGGATTTGGCCTGCACCACCTACCTGCATGTTGCCCGCGTGCATCAGCTCAATGGGTTGCGCCGGGCGGCCGCGGCGCTGCAGTCCGAGCCGCACAATCAGCCGTTGTTGGACCTGGCGGACCAGGACATCCAGACGGCGGAGACCTATTGCCACAACGGCACAGAGTTGCTCAAGGATCTGGTCCGCAAGGCCCCGAGTTTCTACAACTCCAATTGGCTGCAATACGGTTTTCAACAGGTTCGGGCCGAGATCGCCCGTGCCCACGGCGATTGGCCCAAAGCCCGCAAATACGACCGCGACTCCGCCGACGCCCTCGCCCGGGAGTTGGCCCGGCGACCGTATGACGTCAACATGGCCGCCCGCTACGTGGTGGCCCGGGGCGCGGCGCTGGCGCCCGACGAGAGCTGGGCCGAGGTCTGCGCCGAGCTCTGCGAGGTTCTGGCACGCCCGTTGCGCTACAATCGCACCCCACCGGCCTACGACGAGGTCGTCACCCGACTGTTGACCGTGCCGGCCTTCCAGACGGAATTCCTGCCGCTCTATGAACGGTCACGGACGACCTCGCCCGCGAACGATCCCGCGCAATGGGAGCCTTCCCTCGGCCCGGAAATCCTGCGCCTGGCCGCTTTGGTGTGGTCCCACAATGGAGAGGACGATCTGGCCGAGCAGACGCTCCAGCAGGCCTGCGCCCTATACGGGGCGGTGGCGCCCCGGTTGGCGCTGGGAACCGCGGCGTGCTTTGCCGAACTCGCCGAGCGCCGCTTCCTGAACCACGTGGTGGACCCCGGCCCGGCCCTCCGCGACGCCGCGGAGGCCATCCGCTGTGCTCCTCCGTCGAACGAAGGACGCCAGTTGGTCCAGGGAGTCAAAGGCCTGTTGATGCGGATGCAACTGGCCGCCGGAGACGAAACCGCCGCCCGCGCCACGCTCCTCGAACTGGCTTCGCAGGGCAGCGACTTGGACGTACGTCATGCCCTCAGCGCCGGCTACGCCGACTTGGTCTCCATCCTCATGCGCCGCGAAGGCGAGGACCATCTGGACGAAATGCGTTCCTGGGCGAACCGCGCGGTGGAATGTGACGAGGCCAATGAACTGGCTTGGCGGCTCAAGGCGGACATGGCTTTCCGCGACCGGGACGATGCCGAATGTGTACGTTGCCTGCGCGAAGCCCGCCGTCAGGGCGCCGCCGACGAGATCATCTTTCAGTTCGTGGACATCGCCCTTCGCCGGCGCCCTACCAGCAAGCCCCTGCTGGAATACAGTGCCGAACTCGCCGCGGATATCCGCCGTTCCGCCGGCGACGTCGGCTCGCCGAGCCCTCCAGAATGACGCCGCTCAGAAAGCCCGTAAAAAAGGCAAGGACTGCTCTTGACGAACAGCCCAAGCCTGGGAGGGAGAGAGAGAACTATGCTCACACCCGCAATCGCGGGGTCTTGCTCATTTCTCGTAGAGGAGATTCCCGGACGAACCGCCGGACCTTGTGGCCTCCATCCCCATCCTCATAACGTTGATGCAGGCACCTCTCCTCCACTCCCTCTCTCACCACGGATCACCTTAACCCGGACGCGATTGAATTGCAAGCAAAAAATCTAGCAAAATCCAATAATCTTTGTGCGGGTTATAACACCTCCGTCGCCCGGCGCTGCGCCCCAAACGTGAGGCGCTTGCCCCGCTACAAACCCGGCGATTGGCGGTCTTCGGTGTTTGCCGAATCAGCTCGGACTCTCTATCATAGGTTCCGGTCTGGCATCTTCCGACGCACTGCGTAAGGCGGATCGGTACTCCCCCGCGTGGAGATGCGGATGGGGCGATTGCTTTAACATTTTTTATAATATGATGTTACGACATTACCGGCCGAACCTTAGGATCCCGAGATGGTCGATATCACCACGGTCGAGAAGCTGGAGCGGATGAAGGAGGCGGTACGCGCCCTGCGACAGGTGGCGGTGGCGTTTTCGGCAGGGGTCGATTCCACCTTTCTCTTAAAAGTCGCCGTGGACACGCTGGGGTGCGGAAACGTCTTGGCGATCACGGGCAAGAGCAACAGCCTAGTGCGTGAGGAACTCGAGGAGGCGGTGCAGATGGCCGCCGCGCTGGGGGTCGAGCACGTGGTACTCGAGACCGGGGAATTGTCCAACCCGGACTACATCCGCAACGCGCCGGACCGTTGCTATCACTGCAAGAACATGCTTTTCAAGGAGGCCGAGCGGTACCTACGCCGGCATGGCGCGAACCATGCCCTCGTGACCGGGACCAATGCCGACGATCTGGGGGATTGGCGGCCGGGGCTCAAGGCGGCGGCAGAGCATACCGTCCGGGCGCCTGCGGCCGATGCGGGGCTGACCAAAGCCGAAATCCGGGCGCTCTCGCGGTTATGGGACCTACCCACCTGCGACAAGCCGGCGAGTCCCTGTCTGGCCAGCCGGGTCGCTTACGGGGAAGAGGTGACCCCAGAGAAACTACGCATGGTCGAAGAGGCGGAGCGGTTCCTGCGGCAGTTCGGTTTGCGTGAGTTCCGGGTCCGTCACCACGGTCAACTGGCGCGGATCGAGGTGGGGCCGGAGAAGATCGCGGAACTGGCCGCCCCGGAAACGCGCGAACTGATTGTCACTCATTTGCGCAAGCTCGGCTACGTATACGTGACCCTCGATCTGCGCGGATTTCGGAGCGGCAGCCTCAACGAAGTCATCTCCTTGGGACAGGCGTGAACCGTGGGCCAAACAAGGAACGACGGGCGGCACCCCAGGGTTAAACCGCCCGCCATCCTGGCTTCCGTCCCTCCCCAGATAAGCACCCGCCGGTCGGGGTCGCGCAGCGCGAGCAGCCGGCGCGAGATACTCTCGAGGGAGATTAGGTCAGTCTACGTTCAGTGTCGGAAGTAATCCCCAAGTCCGGTCTCCGGTGAGAACCTCGCCGCCTACCCCCAAAGGCGGCGACCGAGCGTCGTTCGCCGGAGCGTGCGTGTGACCCCTGTCGTCTGATTATTCCGCGTCGGCGGGCAAAGGCAAGTGGGCTCTGGATTTTGGCAGGCGTAGGCCGTCCACTGACGGCAAAAGTCGAGCTAAGTGCTCTGGCTCGTAAGTTCGGTGACGTATTCATGGTGGCGTTCAGGCAACGGCCTTTCGCTGACGCTCCTCGCGTCGAGCGAGTTCGACAAGGAGTTCGTCCAAGTCCGTCCGCGTGAATTTCCACTCGAACGGTCGGGCCACCGTTTCGTAGTACGCCTGGAAGTCCAGTAGCCTTCTTTCCACGGCTTTCAGATCCGGGAACTCATTGGGCGTCAATACCTTTCGCTGGACGACGGAGAAGTAGATCTCAATCTGGTTCAGCCAACTGGCGTGGACCGGAGTGTGGACCTGAATGGCATTCTCATGCCACTTCGCCATCCGCCGTTTCGATACTTCTCCCCGGTGCGATGAGCCGTTGTCTGCGATCCAGAACACGCGTCGAGCCGAACGATAGGGCTCTTGCCCCATCACGAAGTCCACCAGACGATGGTAGGGTTCGACTCCCGTCGTCAGGACGCACACCCCGAACACCTTGGCCCGGCGAACGTCCCACGCGGCCACATAGGCCAGCGCTCCGCCGCGCTCGTACTCGAACTCCACGCGTCGGACCCGCCCCGGGGCGGGTCCTTGTCCTTCCGCCACACGCTTGCGGGCTTGAATGCTGGTCTTCTCATCGGCGCTGAGCACGTAGTCATTCGGCCCCAAAGCCTCGCCTTCCCAAACTCCCTGGTACAGGTCCAGCACCCGCCCGGCCTTCTCGGCAAACCGCTCGTCGCGGGGAAAGATCCAACTGCGATACAACCACGGCCGGATGGCGTCAGCATCCAGCCACCGCCAGACCGTGCGCCCGCTGATCGAAGCGACGATGCCGCGCCGGACGGCTTCCCGGGCGATATCGGTGCAACTGAACCGAGAGAAAGGCAGTCCCGCCTCGCTCGGCAGTTCACAGGCCAGAGCCTTTACCTCGACCACGACCTCGGGGGGGAAAAAGACTCGGCCGACCCCGGCGCGGACGGCTCTCCAACCCGCCCAGACGCTCCTGGCAAAACCGTTTCCGCCACTTGCTGACGATCTGCCGGGGCAAATCCAAGCGTGCGGCGATCGCGGTGTTCTCCAGGCCATCGGCCGCGAGCAGGACGACCTTTGCCCGGACGACGTCGCAATACGGTGACGTATACTTTCGGGCCCTCTCCCGCAAGGACTGCTCCTCCTCTTCCGTGAGTGCAACATCGAATGGGCTACTGCGTGGCACAGCGTGACTCCTTTCAGGAGACACGCTAACACCACGCCGCCACAAACGCAATCATAATACGTCATCGTATTTACGAATACCTGTACT
>JBGPAW010000344.1:0-4412 GCA_041480905.1 Phycisphaerae bacterium | reverse complement strand
CGCCATCGCCGCCGCGGCCGAGCACCAAGCCCGGCGCATCACGGTGATCCGCCTGCGCATCGGCGGCCTGCGCCAAGTGGTGGAGGAGTCCTTGCGCCAGGCCTTTGACCTCCTCGCGGAAGGCTCGATCGCCGAACACGCGGCCCTCGATATCGACTGGGTGCCTTCGGTCTGGCGATGCGCGCGCTGCGGACATACACTGGCGTTGGAAACCGGCGGCGACACGTGTCCCTGTGGCAGCCGCGAGCGGCGCTTCGAGGGCAGCGATGATCTGCTGCTGACCTCGCTCGAGCTGGAACGCGATGATGAAGATTGAGGTACTCAAACGCCTTCAGGAGCAGAGCGACGCCCAGGCCGACGAGGTCCGCCGGCTGCTTAACTCCTATCGTCTCCCCATGTTCAACGTCATGGGCGCCCCGGGCAGCGGGAAGACCACGCTGCTGGAAGCAACGCTACGACGCCTCCGCCTCGACGAGCCGCGGACTTCAGGCACCCCTTTACACGGAGTGTCAAGGGTCCGCGCGGTCCCGGATGCTCCGCAGTTCAGGTGCGCCGTCCTGGAAGGCGACTTGGCCACCTTGCAGGACGCGGAACGCATCGCCGCCCTGGACGTGCCGGTGGCCCAACTGCTTACCGAGGGCGGTTGCCACCTTAAACCCGCGCTGGTGCACAGCGCCTTGCAGCGCTTCGACCTGGCGGCGCTGGACTGCGTGTTCGTGGAGAACGTCGGCAACCTGGTGTGTCCGGCCAACTTCGACCTCGGCGAGCACGCCCGCGTTGTGGTGCTGAGCGTCGCCGAGGGCGACGACAAGATCACTAAATACCCATATATGTTCCAGCAGGCCGGGGCCGTAGTCATCTCCAAGCTGGACCTGGCCCCGCTGTGCCGCTTCGACCTGGGTCGTGCGCGACGGGACCTACGGGCGATCAACCCCGCAGCCGAGGTGTTCGAGCTCAGCGCCGTGAGGAAAACCGGCCTGGACGCATGGATGCGCTGGGTTTGTCAAACGGTGGAGCGGGTGAGAGGGCCGGCATGTCCGGGACCCGGGCCGGTATTCTACATTTGAGAGCGTGTGCGAGAAGACTGTTTTTCACAATCTCTCTGGGGTTGCTCCGGAACCGGATCCGCGTGCCGCGCCCGTGCGGCAGCAGGATCGGCCGACGCCGGCCGCGTCGACAGGGCGGTGGCGCCGGCCAGCGTCATCCCGCCGACATAGAAATAACCCAGGGCGAAAAGGGCCATGAACGGCAGTCCGATGGTGATCCAACCCTGCTCGATGCTAAGGGCCATGCAACCCAGCATATACACGCCCATGCCCAGCTCGATGAACGCCTGAAGCCGTCCGCGCCGCTTCGGGCGGTAGGCCGTCCGCGTCTGCCAGCCTTCTTGGGATTCGTGCTCCAGGCCGAACTTGGGCGTCCGCACGAACTCGCTCTGGTGACCGAGAAACCCGCGCAGGGCCGCCAGGGCGTTGTTCAGCGAAATCCCGATACCCAGGCTCATCAGAAAAGGCAGGTACTTGAGGCTCTCGGCCCAGGTCCGAAACAGCTCTCGCTGGCTACAGACGTAAAAGGTGCTGGCGGAGCAGGTGGCGACGATGAAGAGCGAAAGGTCCAGCAGGACGTGGCCTAAGGACCAGCCTCCCCCGCGGTTCAGCCCCATCAGCAATATCGGGAGGATCAAGCCGGTCAGCGCCACCATATAAAGGTAGACCGTCCAACTGGTCAGGTGGAAGAAGGCCTCCAGCTTGATCTTGGCTGGGAACGACGAACGCAGGATTCGGGGCAGCAGTTTACGACAGGTCTGGGCTCCGCCCTTGGCCCAGCGGCGCTGCTGGGCTTTGAAGGCCTCCATTTCGGGCGGCAGTTCGGCGGGCGAACTCAAGTCGGGCAGGAATAGAAACTTCCATCCTTTCATCTGCGCCCGGTAGGACAGGTCCAGGTCTTCGGTGAGCGTATCGTGCTCCCATCCGCCCGCGTCCACGATGCACGACTTGCGCCAGACCCCCGCCGTGCCGTTGAAGCTCATGAAGCGCCCCGAACGGTTCCGAGCCCCGTGCTCCATGACGAAATGCCCGTCCAGCAAGACCGCCTGGCTCTTGGTCAGGAGCGACTGATCGCGGTTGATGTGGTCCCAGCGGGCCTGCACCATGCCGATCTGTGGGTCGACGAAGTAATGGATGGTTTCGCGGAGGATCTCCGCGGGGGGGAGAAAATCGGCGTCGAAGATGCAGACGAACTCGCCCTTGGCCGACCGCAGCCCCTCCTCCAGCGCCCCGGCCTTGAAACCGCGCCGCTCGGTGCGGTGGAGCAATTCGACGTCGTGTCCGGCGGCGCGCATCCGCTCCAGGGTCTCGCGGGCCATCTCCGTCGTCTCGTCGGTGGAGTCGTCCAGCACCTGGACCTGCAACCGGTCGCTCGGGTAGTCGATCCGGCAGCAGGTCTCGATGACCCGCTGGGCCACGTACCGCTCGTTGTACATGGGCAGTTGGATGGTCACGCGCGGTAGCACCTCCCACCGCGAGCGCAGCACCGGTCGATTGCGGCGATGTTTGTAGTACAGGTAGACCAGGTGATACCGGTGTAATCCGTAAAGGCACACCATCACCATGACGAACCCGAACACGCCTACCAGCGTTTTTTCAACCGTCTCAGGCCACATGTCGCTTCCACCGGCGTGACCGCGCCAGAACCGGTCCGCGGAGTTGCGGAAAAACCATTACCCATAAGCATATTGTACCGGCCTGCGGTGCGTGTCAACTATCCGCCAGAGCAGCCTCGATCTGCCGGCGCAGGGCCTCGCCCGTGGCGTCGTCCAGCCGCTGGGGTCGCCAGCGGTAGCCCAGCCCGTCGCCGGTCTTGCGCGGGATAACGTGAATGTGAAGGTGCATCACTTCCTGCCCCGCGGCTTTGCCCCGGTTGAGCAGGACGTTGAAACCATCGGCTTGGGTGGCGTGCAGTACCGCCCGGCCCAACGCGGGAAGCTGACTCAGCACCGCACCCGCCAGAACCGCCGGCATGGCATCCAACGACTCCAGGTGCCGCTTGGGTACCAGGAGACAATGCCCCGGAGAGACCGGAGCCACGTCTAGGAAGGCGATACAGTCGTCGGTTTCCAGCACCTTTCGCGCCGGGATGGCCCCGGACACGATCTTGCAAAAGATGCAATCGCTGGAGGACATGGCAGCGCCTCTCCCGGCCGCTATTCGCCGGACGGTGACGCGGGCGGGGTTTCGGACGCCCCGGCCTCGGACGCAGCCGCACCGATGTCGCCCTCGTCCGCCCCGGCTTCCGCACCGGCCGACGCCGGTGCGACCGTCCGCCCCGTACCGCCCTTAAGGGCCTGGATCGCGAAGGCGTAACGGGCGTCCGCCTTGCGCCGGCGCCACGTCTTCCGCGGTTTGGTGATGCTGCCGGGAGACTGTTCGTCGCCCACCAGTTGCAGCATGGCCAGCGGGGCGTGGTCCCCGACGCGCCGATCGGCCAACCGGATCAACCGGGTGTACCCGCCCGCGCGGTCCTGATAACGCGGCGCGACGGTCTCGATGAGACGATGGGTCACCGACTCGGCGGTGAACTGCAATCGCCCTTTCGGCCGGCCCGTCCGATGGCGGCGCCCGCTGGGGGCGCGCAGCACGCGGGTCCGCTTCGCGTCGGACATCAGCTCATAGGCGCCGCGCTGCTCCGCGGCAATGATGGCCCGGTCCGCCAGGAATTTGTGCAGTTGGCGCCGGGCTGATAGGCGCACGGCCGGTGTGCTCCCCCCCGCGGCCCGCTTGGCGATGGTGATCAGCCGTTCCGCAAACGGCTGGAGGTTGCGGGCCTTCTCCAGCGTGGTGCGGATGTGCCCGTGCTCGAACAGACTCTGGGCCATGTTCCGTCTCAACGCCAGGCGATGGGCGGACGTGCGGTTCAACTTCCGATGGGCTACGCGGTGTCGCATGCTAACCCCCTACTACCTACAGATTCATGTTCCCGACCTGCTCGGCCACCCGCGCGTCATCCGTCCCTTCCTCCTCCAACGCCGGAGGGGGCAGCGAAGCGAGCGTCCCATCCTCGTTGAACGTCATGCCCAGCGACAGCCCCCAATCCGCCAACTTGCGCTTGACCTCCCGCAGCGAGGTCTTCCCGAAGCTGCGGATCTTCAACAAATCGGCCTCGCCCATGCGCACCAACTGCGCCACGGTCTCGACCTGGGCCGCCTCCAGGCAGTTGTTGGACCGCACCGACAGCTCCAGCTCGTGAACGCTCATGCGGAGCTTGTTCTGAAGCTCGGCGTCGATCTCTTCCTGGCTCTCGGCCCCGACGACCTCGACGATCTGCTCGCCCAGTTCGAAGTACTGCACGAACGGGTTCAGATGCTTGCGCAGAATCTTGGCCGCCTCGACCATGGCCATCTCCGGCGTGAGGGT
>JBGPAW010000343.1:0-4417 GCA_041480905.1 Phycisphaerae bacterium | reverse complement strand
GATACGGCGCGTAGGATGAACGCGGCGGTTTCGTCCGCTTTGGTCGCCCAGGCGGCGCAGAGCAGCTTGGCCGTTTCATCCGCCACGTCGCGGCCCACGCCCTGATGAAGCACCAACCCCCCGTCCAGGCGGTCCAGGACCAGGCGCTCCCCCAGGATGTCCGGGCGCAGCGCGGGCATGTCCGCCATCGCGTTGGGCTTCGCCGGCGCGAGGTCCGTCGGGCCGGCGAAGTCCGCCAGCTTGGAGCAGAACTCGCGGTCCGCGGCCTCACTTCCCGGCAGCAGACCTTGCTTGCGCAGCTTGGCAAAGGCCGCCGGATTCTTCTCGATCGACAGCTTCAGACCTCCCGCGATCGTGGCCGTGACCAGGGCGTGGACGTGATGTTCTTCCATCGGTTCGTCATGCGGGCCTGCACGCAGGCGGTTCCAACGCTTGAGTTCCTCTTTCAGAACGAACTTCAGGAGCTCTTCGCCCTCCCATTGCTCGACCTCGCTCAGGCCCGACTTGGCGATAGCGTCCGCCACCAGCGCGGCGTAGAGCGGCCGCGGATTCCACCGCCGCCCCGTGGCCTGCGCGCTATACTGCGGCGGCGCAGGATCGAGCCGGCGGAGAATGCCCAGCCCGACCTCGAAGTCGGGGATGCTCTCTCGGTGCTTCTCGAAATGCTGGTGCAGCTCGTCGAAGACCAGCCCCATGATGTGCTTGAGCGGCTCGTTCTCGAGCGGGCGCAGCACCTCGGCCTCGCCGTACTCGGACCGCAACAGGGCGTTTCCGCCCGGACCGGTCGGTGCCAACTTAAACCGCTCCATCCAGGGTCCGGCGGCGCTGCGCTCCAGGAGCAGGACCCGCATTTCGTGCTCCAAGTCATCTCGGCGCATGGCCAGCGCCGCCAGGGCCTGGGCGATCTCCTCGGCGCGCTCGCCGACGTAGTCCACGACCATGAGAGTGTCGCGCTCCAGCACGCACGAGTTCCACCGCGCAAAGCCGTGGTTCTTGGGCAGGAAACCGGCCTCCCAGCCCATCTGCCGTGCCAGCGTGCAGGCCTCGTGGGCCAGGCGCGATTTACCGGTTCCGCCCTCGCCCGACCAGAGCCACCACAGCTTCCCGTGGGGGCGGGTCAGGAACTCCGTGAGGTCTTCGAGCTCTTTTTCCCGGCCCAGCAGCGGCACGCGTTCGTCGCTGAAGATGAAGGGGTTGCCCGAGGGCTGGGCGGGGTCCCAGCGCCCGACATAGTAGGTCAACTGCGGGCAAGGGCGGATGTACTTGCGCACGTCGTAGAGCACGCCGCGGAGTTCGTCAATGTCCTTGCGGAGTGAGCGGGTCAGGTCGCCGACCTCGCGGAGGTCCTGGAGCGTGAGGTTGGCCAGGCGCTGCAACTGGGAGAAGCGCGTCTGAATCACCCGCGCCAGAGCAAAGAGCAGTTTCTTGTTTTCACTCAGGAGACCATCGACCTGTTCCCGCGTGCCGAGAAGCAGCAAGGCGAATTGGGCAAGGGGATTGCTCTGGGCTGCGGCCGGCAGCTCGCCGACCTTGACGCCCTGTTTGCGGAGGAGTTCCTCCAGCCCGTGTCGCCAGTCGCCTCGTTGCCTGACCAGATCGACCAGTTGTTCGGCGAGTTGTTTAAGTCGTTCGGTGTCGGCCCCATGCTTGTGGGCTGAACGCACGCCCAGGTAAGCCGCAAGTGCCCCAGCACCGAAGGCCGACAGCCCGGTGAACAGGTCGATCTTTCCCGTGCCTGTGCTGGAGAGAATCTGAGCCAAGTTGGCCGCCGCGGAGGCGCCGGCCAAGCCAATCGGGAACAGGTCCTGGATGGCGCGGGGCAATTTCACGACGGAATTGTAGCCGGTGAACCGCCCCGACCCAAGAGCGGTGCATGGCGAGGGACCGGCGAAGCACGCTGAGCCGCGTGGGCACTGCACTGAATGCTCAGCGCCGCCGCTGGCACACCGTCCATCCCCCCAGCAGCAGCAGTACCAACGCGCTCGGCTCAGGTACCTCGACCGTGGTGATCCCTATGGTCAGGCCCGACCCGCCGGTGAGCAAGTTAATCACGGCTGATCCGCTGATACCCGAAACGGCCAGGAGATCGTGCCGCAACTCGATGTGCAGAGAAGTGCTCGGCAGCGGGTCCGGCCAAGTAAGATCGAGCACATCCAGGCCCGACCAACTCCCGCTGCCTCCGGTCACCGGCATGTCCGGGTTCGGCGCCCAGATGCCCTGCCATTGGCGTATCAGACCGGTGTTCTCGGTCACCGTGAACATCGCGTCCACGTTGGCGGAGTTCGCACTGGGACTGCCGCTTACCGCGTAGGAGCCCAATGCTACCACCCGCACCTGGCCGAATCTCCACCCCGACAACGCTTGCACGTCAAACGAAACCGTGTCCGTCAGCGAGGCGGAACTGCCCCCTGACGCGCTGACCCCGAAGCTGATCTGCGGGAACGAAAAGGTGCCGTCCGTTACCGTGGGTTCCCCGAAACGCCCCTGCAGGTCACGACCGTTCGAGTAGGTGAAGTGGTCGCCGGCTCCAGACGGAACGGTCCAAGGGCCGGCCTGGGCGGGTGACGTGCCCGCTGTCGCCAGTAATGCTATCGTCGCCCCGAGAAACAGAATGCGCAGTATCCCAGCCATACCTCTTCCTCCCAAAAGCCGGTGAAGCTTTCGTCGGCCGATCTGCCCGGAAAGGCTCACGACGCCCTCTGCGGGCACAACATCGGCTCGCGTGTCAAAAGGGATACATCGCGGTCCAGACGGATGCGTCCCTCTCTCCTCCCACGGGACGGTACGCTAACCCTACCGTACCGTCACCGTTCTCTCTCGGGTCTTATGCTAATCGAAACCGGGCGGGATTACAAGACATCACCCACCGATTCTCGACGGAGTAGTATGGGGGATCCGGACCGTCGCCAGACAGGGGCCGGCGGCGGCCGGCGTGCGGAAGTCGAACCCCTCGTAGGGTGCGGAATGCGCGAACGGCCTTGTTCGATAGGACCGATAAAAAGCCACGATAGCAAATCAATACCGGCGATCAGGCCGGCCACACCCAGGAAAGCCATCCCCGTCCACTGTATGGCGTTCATGCCAACGGTCCCCCTGACATTCCGGGCGGCGTACCAAGAACTGTACAAGCATACGATACGCGGGTTGCCGGAGAGGGATCGGGATTGGGAAGACGATCGTGTTGCCGGATCACGCAACGACATAAGCTATTATTCATAAATAAGTTACGTATTCGTCATCATGGCCAGCAGCTTACTCTGGGCTCGTGACATCGGCAATTCGGCGGCGGCGCCTATCTTCAGCCAACGCTCGTTTTCACGAAATACCGTGATTCTATGGATCAAGGCGTGAAAAGCATGAAAGACCACCCGGCGATGGGTCAGCACATGGGTCATCGTTCGCCAGGGACGGACACGGTGCCGATTACCGGGCGCGCGGGTCTGCACGATGCGCCGGGCCGGGCGCGCGGGATCGTCTCCGGGGTTGAGCACTTCCGTCGGCCATTCCCACAGACCGGCCCACAGGCCTCCTTGGGGGCGCTGGTGGTAGAGGAGTTGTCCGTCACACTGAATCGCGACGGTGACGAGCACCAGTTCGGTCCGCTTCTCGCGTCGGCGGCGGCCCGGCGGCGCGGCGACTTCGCCGGCGGCGTGAGCACAGCCGGTACGCAGCGGGCAGGCGGTGCAGGCCGGCCGGCGGGGCGCGCAAACACGGGAACCCAGTTCCATGAGCGCCTGGTTAAAGTCCCCCGGCCGGCGGCACCGTACCCATGCGGCAGCGAGGGACCAGAGGGTTTCGGTCACTGCTGGCGAGCGGTCGGTGAAATGCAACCCCAGAAGACGAGCCAAGACGCGCCGGGCATTACCGTCCACCGCCGGGACGGGCTTCCGGAAGGCGATGGAGGCGATGGCCCCGGCGGTGTATCTGCCGATCCCCGGGAGGGAAAGGAGGTCATCGAGATCGCGGGGGACTGTCCCGCCGTGGTCGCGCGCGATGAGTCGGGCCGCGGCATGCAGGTGGTGACAGCGGCGGTAGTAACCGAGCCCGGCCCAGTAGGACAACACCTCGCCGATGTCCGCCGCAGCGAGCGTCTTTACGTTCGGAAATCGCTCCATGAAACGGCGGTAATAGGGGACCACCGTGACGATCTGGGTCTGTTGCAGCATGGTTTCGGAGACCAAGGTGGCATAGGAGTCGATCGGCTCGGTCCGCCAAGGTAACGGCCGCCGGTGTCGGTCGTACCACGCCAGCAGACGCCGCCGCAGGCGAGTCAACTCCGATCTCGAGAATAGGCGGGGTATCACGCGGGGGTTAGAAAGGCCGAGCAGGTTCACGTAGGAATGCTATCGGTCTTGCGACCACGTTCAACGCCGGTAGTTGAAGAAGTTGACGGTGCCATCCCAGGGAAATATGCTAG
>JBGPAW010000342.1:0-4424 GCA_041480905.1 Phycisphaerae bacterium | reverse complement strand
GATGTTGCCCGGCGTCGCCCCGAGCATGAACGGCAGGCCCAGCAGCAGCAGAATCAGGTTCACGATCGGCGTGGTGAAGCGGTTGTGCTTGAGATGCTGGATGCGGGCGAGGTCCAGTTCGCCCTGCTCCACGAACCGGGCGAGTTGGAACGAACTGAGATACTGCACCCACTGTGACGATTGCCGCAACTGGATCGCTTGGGGATCCAGGTTGCTCTCGTAATAACGCGCCGGCTCCCCCTGGACGCTCTCCTGAGGCCCCAAGCGCGCCTCCTCACGGACGTCGCGCGTCTGCACCAGCCCGCGCTCCAGCTCCCAGACCCCCCCGGCGGCATAGCGCTGGTCGGGCTTCCAACGGGCCTCCTCGGCCTGCAGGACCTGCGTCACGTTGCCCGCCGGGTCGCGGTACATGGCCAGCATGCGTTTCATGGTCTGCGTCGCGGGATCGAACTTCTGGGCCGAGAGCAGGACGTTGTCCTTGTCCTTGAGAAACCAGACGCCATACGTCTTGCGCCCCAGGGCGTCATCGTGGCGCCGGGCCAACTTGTGGGCGACGGCGGGGATGATCGTCTCCGTGTCGATGAACCACAGTGTGCTGGTGAGCAGCCCGAAGGCAATGACCGGGGCGGCGATGCGGTAGAGGCTCACGCCGGAGGCCAGGACGGCGGTCATCTCGTTCTGGCGACGCATGCGGGCGATGGAAGCCAGGCAGGCAAACAGCGTGATCACCCCGGAGAGCTGCGCGAAATAGAGAAAGAGGTTGTTGCCGTAGTAGCTGGCCACGCCGGCGATGAGCAGGCCGGTGGAGGCGCTGGCCTCGGTGAACTCGTCCATGTTGATGAACAGGTCGAGCACCACGTACAGGCTCATCATCACGCCCAGGGCGATGAGGTAATTCACCACCAGCGAGCGAAGAATGTAACGATCCAGGATGGTCATGTCAGGTCGGCACCGTCAGCGCCGCAGCACGCGCCAGAGGATCCACCCGTCCAGTCCGCCGACGATCACAATGCCGGACCACAACATCGCCAGACCCCCAATGGCGGTGCCGGCTTTTTCCGCCATTTGCCGACCGGCGACGATGGTGACGATCACGAACAGCGTCGGTACGAAGGCGATGCCAAACGCGGTCAGCACGTGCGACCCCCGGAAGATGATGCCCAGGGCCGCCGCCAGAATCACCAGCACGAACACGCTGACGCTAAAGGCGATCCGCGAGTGCATGACGCCGCGGATGTCCCGGATCACTTCGTCGCGCAGAGCTACGGTGCGGTCCCGCTTCCGGGCGACCTCTGAGCCCGGAATAAACAGGGTCGAGTCGCTGAGCAGTTCCCCGGCGGGCGTCCGGGCCACCTCGCTCACCACGGCCGGTTCGAGGCCGAAAGCGTCAAGCTTGGCCCGCGGCTTATGAATCGCTTTGCTGGGGTCGCCGGGGTCGGATATCGTCACGTTGTCGAAGAGCTCGAGGTAGGCCTGGGCCTCGGCGGCGCTCGGACCGGGCTCCGCCACGAGCACCGCGCGTTCGGCGGTGATGGTGCGCCGTCCCTTGGCGGAAGTCTCCTCGATCACGACGTGGCCTTCCAGGTGAACCCGCCCGTCGCTGGGGTCCTGTCGGACTTCGTCCGCGCGCAACTCATAGGAGATCAAGTCGTCCCCCACCCGAGCTTGACGGCGGTTGCTGAAGTCTTCCACGACGCGGTTGTAGAACTTGACCCCACAGGCCAGGGCGCGGAGGCGGTCCATTTGCTCGCGTACTTCGGACCACTCGTCGGGGGAGGCGAGATAGTGGAGCAACTCGCCGAGGTCCAGCCATTTCACCTTCACGCGCAGACGCTGGGGGATCAGGTAGGGACCCAGGCGCTGATGTTGCGGTGTTTGGGCCGCTTGGTGTTTGCGATGATCGATCAGACTTACGCCGTACATGTCGGCGGTGAGGGTCGGGGCCTCTTTCGCCGTGTCGAAAGACAACAGCACCGTGTTGGCCGATCCGGCTCGCACCCAGTCGTCGCCGTCGGTCTCGACGAAAGCGACGCCGTCGAGCCGGACCCACTTGGCCGCCGGATCATCGGCCGCCGTCTCCACCGCGGTGTCATTGGCGAAGAAGCGATAGCGGTCCTTGACCAGGGGAAATCCGCCCGGGGCCTTGAGGCCCCGCACGACAAGCTGCTCCACGTCGCTGCGGATCAACGTGTTGAGGTTTTTGATCAGGTTGGGAATGATGAAGTTGATGAACGCGAAGGTCATTGCGGCGGACAGCAGACTGATGACCAACGTCGGGGCAAACAGCGTCAGAATGTTGATCCCCCCGCTGCGGCACGCGACGAACTCGTTGTCGGCGCTGAGGCGGCCGTAGGTCGTCGCGGCGCTGTAGAGGGCGGCGATCGGCAGCGTCAACGCCAGGGCGACGGGCAGGACGAAGCCCATCAGCTTGAGCATCTGCCGGGCGGTGACCTGCTCCAGCTCGATCATGTTCATGATGCCGCCGCCCAGCCCCAGCACCACCATCAAGCCGATGGCGGTGAGCAGGAAGGTCTTGCCCATCTCTCGAAAGATGTACCGTTGCAGGGTCCAGAGCATCTTCGGAAACTCGCCGCGCCGCGTCATCGTAGGCCGGGTGGCATGGCTTCACGCGGTCCCCCTGGGGCGGACCGCGGGTAGCCATGAACGCTCTCTAGGTCGCGTCATGGTAGGCATCCGAAGCTGAAATGCAATCCATCCAGGCGGGGCCCGAACGTTTTCGTCGGTGTGACCAGAGATTTGGGCAAACCGGGAGGGCGAGCCTCCTGCCGAGCCGTGTGCGCCGGCTCGCCGGGGGGCTCGCCCTCCCTCGGTGCCGCCCTTCCGAGCCACACCCCAACGTTTTCGGTTCAAAACCGACGCGCGAACCGCCGATAACTAGCTCGGCTGGCCGCTTCGACCTTGGCCCTCGCCGGCGGCGCCGAGTTAAGCCTGGCCGCCTACTTGGGCAACATCGCCGCCGCCTTGGAGATCAGCTACCTGGGCAATCTTCCCGTCGAAGCGGCCGCCCTGCGTCGCATGCTCCGCCTCCGCCCCGAACTGCACCGGGAGCCGGAAGACGCGATCGCCGCCCCTAACCTTCTCACGTTCACCACCGGCTACGCATGACCCCAACTTTCGATACCCTGCGTCCCGGGACTCTTCCTTGGCTCGCCCTCGTCAGATGCCGCTTCGGTCGGTAGGATGCGGTTTGCAACCCAGGGTAGGTGGTCAAGATGGCCAACGCGGAAATCATCCCCGTGGGGCTGGGCGAGCTCGACCTGATCGCCGGGCTCTATAACCAAATCTTCACGCCGCCGCGGGACCTGAACTCTCTGCGCCGCCGGTTCGAGGGTCGCCGCAACGTGCTGATCCTGGTCGCCCAGTTGGAGCGGCGCCCGGTCGGTTTCTTGACCGCGATGGAACTGAAACCGGATACCCATTTCGGCTGGCTGTGCGGGGTCCTGCCGGAGTTTCGGCGCATGGGCATCGCCTCCCAGCTCATGGAAGCCCAAGAGGCTTGGGTCCGCGAGCAGGGCTACGAAATCATTCGTTTTGAGTGTTACAACCGCCATCGTCCCATGCTGCACACCGCCATCACCCACGGGTGCAACATCGTCGGGATTCGCTGGGACAGCCAGCACCAGGATAACCTGGTCATCTTCGAGAAGAGCCTCGACGAGTAAGCCGCATGACCTGGATCGCCAACCTCGTGTATCTGTTGGCCGGGGTGCTCTATTGGCCCGTGCTCCTCTACCAGATGGCGGTGCAGAAGAAGAACCGCCGCGGGTGGCGCCAACGCTTCGGACATCTGCACCTGCCGCCGCCTCGCGGGCGACGGATTTGGATCCATGCCGTCTCGCTCGGCGAAGTCAATTGCACCCCGGCCCTGGTGCGCCGCTTGACCGCGGCCCTGCCGGGGGCCGACGTGGTGGTCTCCACCACCACCGACACCGGATACGCCCGGGCCGGCAAGCTGTATCCGCCGGAGCGGGTGTTTCGTTATCCGCTCGATCTCAGTTGGGTGGTCCGCCGCGCCTTGGACCGCATCCGTCCCGCCCTGATCGTACTGGTGGAGTTGGAGGTCTGGCCCAACCTGGTTCGTCTCGCCCGCCGACGCCACGTGCCGGTGGTCGTGATCAACGGACGGCTGACCGAACGCAGCGCCCGGCGGCTGGCCCGATTGGGTGGTATGATCCGGCCGATGTTCTCCCAGCTTGCCTGGGTGGGCGTTCAGGACCCCTCCATCGCCGAGCGGTTCAGACAACTGGGCACCCCCCCGGACCGCGTGGTGATCACCGGCTCGCTGAAATGGGACACCGCCGAGGTGGTCGAGTCCGTCCCCGGCGCCGACGCCCTAGCCCGGGCGCTGGCGTTTCCCCCAGATCGAGCGCTGTGGGTCTGCGGCAGCACCGGGCCGGGGGAAG
>JBGPAW010000341.1:0-4430 GCA_041480905.1 Phycisphaerae bacterium | reverse complement strand
TTGCCATCCTCGAGCACGGGCGGTTGTTGCGTTTCTCCCACATCCGGGATCTCGGCAGAGAAGATGGCGCGCGCTGCGACTACCACCTGACCGCGGTGAGTGACGCCGATATCTCCGAAACGCTCCGGGCGGTGGACGGCGTCCTCCGGGTGGCCCGGAACCAGTACGCCTACACTTTCGAATACCGCAAAGGCGAGCGTGAGGCCGCCGCATTACTGCGGACTTTCATCGAGCGGGGTATCGCCGTGTCGTCGTTCGCCCCCCTCCGTGAATCGCTCGAGGACGTATACCTCAAGACCGGCGTGAAACAGGTGGACTGATGGCCTACGTCTCCCTGGGCAATCCCATCTGGTCGTGTCAGTTTCGCCTCCAGGGCGGCCGGCCGTTGTTCTATAAGGCTGCCGTGTACGGTCTTGCCGCCATCGGCCTGGTGATGCTGTATCACCGATTGGAATGGCCCAGCAATTCACTCAGCACGACTGCTCTGGTGGCCCTGAAAGTGCTCGCCTGGGTCCAGGTGGGCGTGCTGCTCCTTGGCGGGGCCGGGGCGATCACCAAAGCCCTGACCCGCGATTACACCACCAAAATGATCGAGTCCTACCGGATCTCCCCGATGAGTTCGTTCACGGTGGTGATCGGTTATCTGTTCGGGGGCCCGATGCAGGTGCTGTTGCTCTATGGCGTCGGGGTGGTGCTGGGAGTGGGCTTGTAGGTCATCGGCTCGGCCAGCCCCCAGAATTGGCTGGCGGGCAACGTTTATCTTCTCCTGGTGTCACTGGTCTTCTGGAGCATCGCGGTATTCGTCGGGGTGGGTCGCGGCAAGCCCGGCAACATCCGCGTGCTCCTGGTCCTCGCGGGCATCCTCTCGCCGGTCTTGATGAGCTTCGTTCCCGGACTGGCGTTGCTCAGCGGCGCCTATGCCGTGGGTCGGTGCGAAGAATACATGCTGGGGAGGATCGGCCCGGCGAGCGGTCTGGGGATCGCGTTTGCCGGCGCCATCCTGATGCTGGTGTTCTGGAGCGCGGCGGCTGCGCGCCGGTACCGCAAACCGCATCTTCCCGCGCTGAGCGTCGCCGGCGCACTGGTTTTCGTGGTGTTTTGGCTGCTCTTTTTTCTGGTGGGAATGGCCATGCTGGACGACCTCATTCCCGCCGGTTGGCGGTTGGACAAAGAAGACGTGGGAGTGCTGGTGGGCACGTTGTTGAGCCCGTTGGTGGTCGCCCATCTCCCGGCAGCCGCCGCGGCCCAGATGCGTCGGCGGCATCTTATGGGCGCCCAATCCCAATTGCGCACCGAGCGCTGTTCCCCTGCCCTGGCATCGCTATTGGCGACCTGCATCGTCCTGCTCTTCGTGCTGCTCACCGCCGTGTACTGGGGCGATCACACCGAGCAGCATCCGGTGCCGCCCGTGTTCCACCTGGACGTCAAGCGCTGGGGCGCGGTGGTGACCGCTCTGGTCGTCAGCGTATGGACGGTGACGGGACTCTTGAGGCTTTCCCAGTTCACCACGGGCCGCTCGCTGATTGCGGGGTTACTCACGGTGCTCCTCTGGGCGATTCCGCCGCTGGTCGATCACCTACGCGTGTCGCTTCTCTTTGGCTACCCGATCCGGATCGAACATTACAGTATTCTGCTGGGCTGTTCGCCCGTTGCGAGTATCCTAGCCACCTGTGTTTTCCCCTCGTACGCGCCTGGGACGGGGCTCGGCCTGCAGGTCGTGGTGGCTTTCGTCGCTACCTTGCTGGGTAACCGGGCGGAACGCATCCTGATCGCCCGGCGTGCCCGAAAATCCCAGGAAGCGTAGGCGTCAGCCCCGTGAACGGGCGGGAGGGGCTCCCGGCAGCGTCACTTCCAGCCAAAGGCAGTCGCGGTCTGTGGTTAAGCGCGGCGTCTCCAGACCGGCGGGCAGCACCACCGTATCTCCGGGACCAAACTCGCACGGGTCGTCCTTGGGTGATCCCTGGATCCGCCCCCGCCCCTCCAGAACCATCCAGATCACCAGTTGGGCGAAGGGAATCGGTTGATCGAGACCGCCGGTCATGCGCACCCGCTCGATGATGAACGAGTCGCAGGTGATTAGCCGAGTGCTGGTGGTCCACACGCTGGCCACGTGGGAGCGTTTTTCCGCCGATGGGTCTACCGGAGAGAACGCGGCGCATTCCAGGGCGGCCTGAACGTGCAATTCGCGCCCGCGCCCCGTGGCGGGATCGACGCGCCCCCAGTCGTACACCCGATACGTCATGTCCGACGGGGTTTGCACCTCCGCGACGAGCACCCCGGCCCCCAGAGCGTGGACCGTGCCGCTGGGCAGGAAGTAACACTGGCCCGGGTGTACCGGGATTCGCTGCAAGGTCGATTCCACGGTCCCGTTCTCGATGGCGGCGACAAAATCCGCGCGCGTGACGCCGGGACGAAACCCACGGTAAATGCAGGCGTCTCCCACGGCATCGATCACGTACCAGGCTTCGTTCTTGACTCGCACCTTGCCGCCGAGCTTCCGCGTCATCGCGGCGTCGGGGTGTACCTGGACGCTGAGCGGCTCGCGCGCGTCGAGATACTTGATGAGCAGGGGGAAATGCCCGTCGATGAGCTCGGCGGCGCCCAAGAGCTTCGGGCCCCATTCGCGGACCAACTCGCCGAGCGTCTTGCCCTGCACCGGACCCGTCCGGACGACGGACTGGTCCTCTTCGAGATCGGCGACTTCCCACGCTTCGCCGATGGCCACGTCCGGCGGGAGCGTCTTGTGCAGCCGGGTCTCCAGACGCCGTCCTCCCCACAGTTTGGGCTTGAGGATCGGCTCGAAGATCAGTGGACAAAGTTCCATGCCGTCTATACGCTACCGCGCGGTCTTTTAGGAGCAAAATCATGTCGGACCAACCGGAAACGATTTCCTTCGACGATTTCAGCAAGATCAAGGTGCGTGTCGGTCGGATTCTCGAAGCTGCCGACCACCCCAAAGCGGACAAACTGCTGGTGTTGAAAGTGGACCTGGGCCAGGAGCAGCGCCAACTGGTCGCCGGGATCAAGGGGCACTATCGGGCCGAGGAGCTTGTGGGGACCAACATCGTGGTCGTGACGAACCTTGCCCCACGGACCATGCGCGGGATCGAAAGTCAGGGCATGCTGCTGGCCGCCACCAACGCGGACCAATCCCAAGTGATCCTGCTGACCACGCTCCAACCCATCGCCCCGGGCAGCCCGGTGAGCTGAGCAGGGATGCGGATGACGTGGTCCGGCACCTCCATGCCGAAAACATGCGCCAGGAGCCTTTTGCACACACGGTGCCGATGGTGACGAGCTAGACGAGGGAGAGGGAATCGAGCAACTCCTGCATTTCGGAGCGGGCGTGGTGGTTGCCGGCTTGCTGGGCCGCCGCGATGCCCGCGGCGAGCACCCTCTTGGCCTCGTCGATTTGCCGCAGATGGATCAGCATCTTGGCTTTCTGGTGGTACGCGGCCAAGTAAGAGGAATCCAGACCGATCACCCGGTCGAACCCCGCTAGCGACTCGGCGTAGCGTTGTTCCTTGCCAAGCTGGACCGCCAGCCCGAAATTGAGGAACACGTCGCCGGGATCGCTCTTGAGCAAAGCTTCCAACTGTTCGACGCTGGGCATGGTCCCGTTCCTGCCACCATTCAGCCGAGCAACGTCCGTTGGCCACAAAGGCACAAAGACACAAACAGGGAATCAGAGAAACCTATCCACACTCTGCTGACCGCCCTTCATTCTCAATCCTCCATTCCTCTTGGTGTCTTCGTGTCTTGGTGGCCAATGCGTCGCGCGACTTTAGGATGGCGGCCAGGGGGCGTCAAGCGGGCGGCGTTGACCCTCCCCCTGGGCGGGACTAGAATTGGCTGTCGCCAGCGGATCCGCAGGGACGAATTCGTGCTGAGCAGGTGGCAGGTCGGCTCCGGAGGACGGACGAATGGCGCAGGCAGGGTGGTGGGCGCGTATCGGGCATTGGTTCCGGGGCTCGGACCCGAACACCGTGAACGACCTCCCGGCGGTGGGGCGTGACGGGTTCCTGCACGGTCTGGAGAGCGAGGCGGCCCGACAGACACTCGGGGTTATCTCCGCTCCCCGACTCTCCAAGCAGCAACGGCGCGAGCAAACCCTCGACCGGCTTCAGGACGGTCACCTGCGGGTGGTGGGGCTGATCGAGTCGCTGCAGAAGCACCTGGAGGCTCAGGATCGCCGCGGGCAGAGCATCGCCGGGTCCTTGGAGCAAGTAGCCGAGAACATGGTGCGGTTGTCGGAGGCGGCCAGGCAACAGTGCGAGACTCTGGGTACGATCGCCACGCAGTTGCAAACGGGAAACGATCGGGCACAGCGGTGGGAGGAAGCGTTCGCCCAATTTCCCGCGCTGGCCGAAGCCCAACGCGCCACGCTCGCCACGTTGGGCGAGCAGGTGGCCATCGGCCGCCAGGCCGAC
>JBGPAW010000340.1:0-4464 GCA_041480905.1 Phycisphaerae bacterium | reverse complement strand
GGTCTGCAGCGCCGCCGAAAAGTCACCTTCCAGCCAAACCGTCAGCCAGGCCACACCGCAGGCGAAGATGACGGCCGTACCCGCCGACGCCACTGCCGCCGTCCGCCGCCAACTGCCCCGGCCTGACTCTTCCAGACGCCCGACCAACGCGGCACCGAACACGAAGCCGACGAGATACCCGCCCGTCGGTCCGAACAAACCCATGGCAAAACAGGGCAGCCCCACCGCTCCCAGCGCCAGATACAGGAGCATCGCCACCGGGGCCCAACGAACTCCCAAGGCGAAACCGGCCAACAGCACCACCAATGTTTGCAGGGTGATCGGTACGGGACTGCCGGGGACCCAGACCCGGACCTGAGCGGCCAGCGCCGTCGCCAGAACGGCCCCCAGCACCTTCGCGACCAACGCAACCCGGACCCGATGCGCGGGTCGCACCCCTGCCCATAGGCGTGCCTGCGGGGACAGCATCTCGGTCTTCTGAGAACGCACCGGCGGGTTCCCTTACTTACTTCTTCTTACGTTTGACGCCGTATTTGCTGCGTCCTTGGTTGCGGGCCCGGCCGTCTTTGTCGCCCTCGACGCCGGAGCAGTCCAGCGTGCCCCGGATGACGTGATAGCGCACTCCCGGCAGGTCGCGCACCCGCCCCCCGCGCACCAGCACCATGGAGTGCTCCTGGAGGTTGTGATCCACGCCGCCGATGTACGCGGTCACCTCCTTGCCGTTGGTCAGCCGGACGCGGGTGACCTTCCGCAGCGCGGAGTTGGGCTTCTTGGGAGTTTGCGTTTTCACCAGCAAACACACCCCGCGGCGCTGGGGACATTGTTCCAAATCGCGCACCTTGGACTTCTTCGTGACGTCCTGACGGGCGCGACGCACCAGTTGGTTGATAGTCGGCATCGTCTTCCTCGGTCGAAGCGGTTTCCCTTTCGCCCGTCCCGCATACCCCGATCATCGTAGGACGGGATAGAAAATCCCTGTTCTATACGTTTATACGTTTTTCTTCCCCCACGATCAATGGCGCACTCCCCAGAACTCTGGCTCAGGCATCATCTTCGCCGTCCGCTCCCTCAGATTTCTCTTGTGCGTCGGCGTCCGGGTCGGGGACGTCGGGCTCCGCTACCTGGACGACACTCTCCAGGGCGGTTTCCATTTCCGTATCACCGAACGGATACCCGGAGCTGGAAAGACTGGACGAGGCGCTTATCGGCATGCCCAGGGTCGCGGCCAGGTCCAGGTCGGAAACGATCGGCCTCTGGGCCGGCGCTTCCTCGACGACGGGCAACGGCTCGCCAACGAGTTCCACGCCCATCTGCAGGTGCTGCTTGAAGGCCGTTCCCGCGGGGATCAGGTGTCCGAGGATCACGTTTTCCTTTAACCCCAGCAGCGGATCCTCCTTCCCGTACAGGGCGGCTTCGGTGAGCACCTTGGTGGTCTCCTGGAAAGAGGCCGCCGAAATAAACGATTCGGACGACAAGCTCGCCTTGGTGATCCCCAGGAGCAGCGTGGTGGCCGTTGCGGGCCTGGGTTTCTTGCCCTTGGCCGGCTCACCACCTTGCTCTTCGACGAGTTCATTGGCCTCGGCCAAGGCGGACTTGAGCACGATCTGGTCTTCCTTGAACTCGGTGTCGCCGGTGATGGCGATCTTCACGCTCTGGGCCAGCCGGGCATTCTCATCGCGGAACTTGAACCGGTCGACCACTTCACCGGGCAGGAAGTTGGAGTCGCCCGGGGAGTCAACCTTCACCTTGCGGAGCATCTGGGAGACGATGATCTCCACGTGCTTGTCGGTGATGGAGACGTTCTGGCTGCGGTAAACCGCCTGCACCTCGGCGATGAGGTATTGTTGCAGCGCCTCTTCGCCCTTGATCCGCAGAATATCATGCGGTACCAGCGGGCCTTCGATGAGCGGGTCGCCGGCCTCCACCGGGTCCCCGGCGTGGACCAACAACTGTTTGTCCTGGGGAACGTGGTGCTCTCGTTCCAGGCCGCTTTCGTTGCGGATGATGATGGTCATCTTCCCGCGACGCTTGTCCGCGCGAATCTCCACCCGCCCGGAGAGCTCCGCCATCACCGCCGGTTCCTTGGGGCAGCGGGCCTCGAAAATCTCGGTCACCCGCGGCAGACCGCCGGTGATGTCCTGGGTGCCGGTCATGGCCCGTGGTTGCCGGGCGAGCAGTTCGCCGGGCATCACGCCCTGGCCTTCCGCGACCTCGATGTGGGCCTTGGCCGGCAGATAATGGTAGTCCAGCACGTTGCCGTCCTTGTTTTCCAGGACGATCTGGGGGTGTTTCTCGCCCTTGTGCTCGATCACCACCAGTTTGACCCCGCCCCGTTCCTGCTCGACGCGGACGGTCTCCCCCTCGAGGATATCCTGGAAACGGACGAAACCAGCCACCTCGGCGAGAATCGGCGTGAGGTGCGTGTCCCAGGCCACCAGGACGCTGCGGGCCCCCACTTTCTCCCGTTCCTTGACCAGCAGTTCGGCGCCGTAGGGCACCCGGTAACGTTCCAGTTCGCGCCCCTTGGCGTCCAGAATGGCGATTTCCCCGTTGCGCTTGAGGGCCACGGTGCGGGCGGGGTGGTCCTCCCGAGCCGGCACCGTCGCATGAGTCATACCGACGTAGGCCACCGTGCCCGCCTGGGTGTTACGAATCTCGTTCTCCACCACGTCGCGGGTGGCGACCCCCCCGGTGTGGAAGGTCCGCATGGTCAACTGGGTTCCCGGTTCGCCGATGGATTGCGCCGCGATGATCCCCACCGCCAGACCTTCCTCGACCAGCTTGCCGGTGGACATGTCCACGCCGTAGCAGTGGGCGCAGATGCCCAGCCGGCTCTCGCAGGTCAGCGGGCTGCGTACCCGGATCATGTCCAGCCCGAGGTCCTCGATCCGCAGCGCGATCTCGCGGGTGATGATCTGGTTCTCGCCCACGATCAGTTCGTCCGTGACCGGGTTGCGGATGGGGTCGCGGGCCACGCGCCCGACGATGCTCTCGCGCAGGGGGATGTCCACCTCCTCGCCTTTGTAGGTCGCCCCCTTGGTAATGCCCATGATCGTACCGCAGTTCCGTTCAGTGATGATGATGTTTTGGGCCACGTCGGCCAACTTGCGGGTCAGATAGCCCGAGTCGGCGGTCTTGAGGGCGGTGTCGGCCAGTCCCTTGCGGGCCCCGTGCGTGGAACTGAAGTACTCCAGCACACTGAGTCCCTCGCGGAAGTTGGCCTTGATCGGCGTCTCGATGATGTCGCCCGAGGGTTTGGCCATCAGGGCCCGCATCCCGGCAAGCTGACGAATCTGGTCCACGCTGCCCCGCGCCCCCGATTCGGTCATCAGGAAGATGGGATTGAGATAGAGTCGGGCTCCGGGGGCGTCGCGGGTGACGGGTTCGCCCTGGGCGTCGCGGTAGTCCGCCTTCAATCCCTTCATCATCTCCTCGGTGACTTTCTCGCGGGCGTGGATCCACACGTCGATCAACTGGTTGTAGCGCTCCATCGGGGTGAGCACGCCCTTTTGGAAATCACGCTCGATGCGATCCACCTGCTTTTGCGCCGCGGCGATGATCGCCGTCTTGGCTGCCGGCACGCGCAGGTCGGTGACCCCGAAAGACAGGCCGGCCAGCGTGCTGCGGCTGAAGCCGATCGCCTTGATGTCATCGAGGAGTTCGATGGTGCGGGCCCGTCCCAGGAGTCGGTGACAATCGGCGATGACCCGGGCCGCCCCCTTCTGCGACAGCGAAAAGTTGTAATACGGCATCCCTTCGGGCAGGATGTCGTTGAAGATCAACCGCCCCACCGTCGTGACCACCCGGGCGTTGGACGGGACATCCTCGGCGTCCTCTTCCCGCGCCGTGACCATCTTGGGGCGGGTGATCCGCACGCGGATCTTGTCGTGCATGCCGATCTTGCCCAGCGCGTGGGCCAGTAGCGCCTCGTGCGCGGAGGCGAAGGCCGGCAGCTTGCTCGGGTCCTCCACCGGCGGGCTGACGTGGTCGGTGGTCAGGTAGAAGATGCCCAGCACGATGTCCTGCGAGGGGGACATGATCGGGCTGCCGTTCGCCGGGCTGAAGATGTTGTTGGTCGAGAGTATCAGCACGTGAGTCTCGGCCTGCGCCTCCAGGGAGAGCGGCAGGTGGACGGCCATCTGGTCGCCGTCGAAATCCGCGTTGAACCCCTTGCACACCAAGGGGTGGATGCGGATGGCGTTCCCTTCCACCAGCACCGGCTCAAACGCCTGAATGCCCATGCGGTGCAGGGTCGGGGCGCGGTTGAGCAGCACCGGGTGGTTCTGGATCACCTCTTCGAGGATGTCCCAAACCTCCTCGTCCTTCCGCTCCAACATCTTCTTGGCGCTTTTGATCGTGTCGGCGTGGCCCAATTCTTTCAAGCGGCGAATGATGAACGGTTGGTACAATTCCAAGGCGATCTTTTTCGGCAAACCGCATTGATGCAATCGTAGTGCGGGACCG
>JBGPAW010000339.1:0-4486 GCA_041480905.1 Phycisphaerae bacterium | reverse complement strand
TCACCCAGGAGGAACTGGCCCACATCTTTGAGCCCTTTCGCTCCACCAAGGGGCACGCCGGAACGGGGTTGGGCTTGGTGGCCGCGAAGAAGATCATCCACGAAAGCAAGGGCGAGATTCAGGTGGATACGCAACCCGGCGAAGGGACGGTCTTCCGCATCCTGCTTCCCACGGGACGCACCGACGTCTTCAACAGCGAAGAAACCGTCGGACCGCGGTAGCCTCGGCTTATTCGCCAGGAATGACCCAGATGATTATTCCGGGGGTTGGCCCCAGCGGAACTTGGTGATCAGATTGTTCCAGTTCGGGTAGAGCGGATTGCGGACCAGGCGGAGCGGGACGGCCGACCGGGTGACCACGGTGCGATCGTCCACTTGGAGCGGGCAGGCCACCTGCCCGTCGATGATGGCCATGCTGCCGGTGTTGATCTCCTTGGCGATGATCTCGATGCGGGAGTCGTATTCGACCACCAGCGGTTTGTGGGTCAGTGAGTGCGGGCAGAGCGGGGTCAGCACAATGGCATGGACGCTCGCCTGCACGATGGGACCGCCGGCCGAGAGATTGTGGGCCGTCGAGCCGGTTGGCGTGCACACGATCACGCCGTCGCCCCCCACGTCGGTGAGCTTCTGCCCGTCGAGAAATACGGACAATTCAATGCGCCGGAAGGGGGGACCGGCCTGAATAACGCAATCGTTGATCGCCCGTCCGGTGAACCGCAGGCGGTCCTCCCGAAGGATATTGACGTCCAAGGTCATGCGCGTTTCGAGCAGGGTCGCGTCCTCGATGACCTGATCGAAATGGGCCTTGAGCTCCTCGACCGAGAAGTTGGCCAAAAAGCCGAGCCGTCCCAGATTCACCCCGATCAGCGGGGTCTGCTCTTTCCCGAGGGAACGCGCCACGCCGAGGAACGTCCCGTCGCCGCCCAGCACGACGATCATCTCGGCCCCGGCGGCGACGGCCTGGCGGGCGTCCAGCCCCAACTCCGCCCCGACCAGATGGCACCGCGCCGCGGCGAATTGCTCCAGTTCCGCCAGCGCCAGGGCCACCGACCCTTTGTTGGGATTGCCGAGTATGAACACCCGCCGAGATGAACGCGTCCCAGACATCTGTGGCGAACTCGATCCCCGTGCCGTGGTTGGCTTGAACGCTGTCTATCCAAGGCCTGACCGTAAAGGAGGGCATGCGGCGCTGGTCGTGCGGTCCGCTCCTTGACCCTTGACACCCGGTGTCAAGGGCTGACGGTTGCGGCTCGGTTCCCAGAGACGTTGCCAGGTCTGATCCGCTTCAGAGCCGCCCCCTTCCAACAGGCGTACCGCAGCGGCGGCGATGCCCGCCGCATCGAGGCCGGCCTCCGCCAACTGCCCCGCCCGGCTGCCATGGGCGATGAAACGATCGGCGGGTATGCCGAGGCGAACCGACCGGCTGGTATCTATGCCTAACTGCTGCGCGACTTCCAGCACGGCCGACCCGAAACCGCCGACGACCGAATGGTCTTCAATCGTGACCACCGGTCTGCCCTGCGCGAAAGCCGCGGCGACCATGTCGCGGTCGATCGGCTGGGCAAAGCGGGCGTTGACCACCGCAGCCTCGATGCCGTCGGCCGCCAAGAGTTCCGCGGCCTCCAACGCGGCCGTCGTCGTCGTCCCGTAAGCCAACAGCGTTACGGCACCGCCTTCACGAACACGCCGCGACACGCCGAGGGCAAACGGCGGACAATCCGCCAGTGGTTCAGGAACCCGATCGCGCGGATAGCGGACCGCCGCCGGCATCGGCAAGGACAGACCCAGCTTCAGCGCTTCATAAAGTTCCACTTCATCCGCCGGGGCCATCAGCACCATCCCGGGCAGTCCCCGCAGATAAGCGATATCCAAAAAACCGTGGTGGACCGCCCCGTCGCCACCCACCAGACCCGCCCGATCGACGCAGAACAGCACCGGCAGTTCCTGCAGCGCCACCTCCTGAAAAACCTGATCGAAGCCCCGCTGCAGAAAAGTGGAGTAGATGGCCACCACCGGGCGCAGACCCGCCCTGGCCAGACCCGCGGCGATGTCCACCGTGCAGCTTTCAGCGATCCCGCAATCCAGCATGCGGTCCGGGAAGCGCTCCGCAAAGTAGTCCAGCCCGGTCCCGTTGGGCATCGCGGCGGTGAGAGCGAGGATTCTGTCGTTCTGCTCTGCCAGGCGCACGAGGGTTTCGGCGAAGGCCCGGGTCCAGCTCTTGCCCGGTCCGTTTTGGATGGTGACTTTGCCGGCCTCGATGGTGAACGGCGTGGGGCTGTGGAACTTGCCGGGTTCCGCCATGGCCCAGTCGCATCCGCGGCCTTTGTCGGTGTGTACGTGGAGCAGCACGGGGTGAGGCACGTTCTTGAGTATGTTGAGCATCTCCACCAGGTGGGCGAGGTCGTGCCCGTCGATCGGCCCGACGTACTGGAAGCCCAGTTGCTCAAAGATCTGGTGAGGGGCCAGGGTGGCCTTGATCCCTTCCTTCAGCAGATCCAGGGTTTCGAACAGAGGCTTGCCCACCAGGGGTAGCTTGGGCAGCAACTCGCGGACTTTTCTCTTGAGGCGGTCGTACCGCTGGCTGGAGCGGAACTTGGCCAAGTGCTCCGAGATGGCCCCTTGGGTCGGCGAGATGCCCCAGTTGTTGTCATTGAGCACGACCAGGAATTGGCGTTTGAGCGTCCCGGCCTGATTGAGGCCTTCGAAGGCCACCCCGTTGACAATGCTGGCATCGCCCACCAGGGCGACCACGCGCGTGTCCCGCTGGAGGATCTGGTCGCCGCGGGCCAGCCCGACCGCCGTAGCGATCGCGGTGCCCGCGTGTCCCACGTCGAACAGGTCATACTCACTCTCGGAGGTGGACGGGAAACCACAGATACCGCCATGCTTGCGGAGGGTGTCGAAGCGGGCGTTCCGCCCGGTGAGCAGTTTGTGGGGATAGCACTGGTGCCCCACGTCCCACAACAGACGGTCCCTGGAAAAATCGAACACGCGGTGCAGGGCGATGGTCAGCTCGGTGACGCCCAGGTTGCTGGAGAGATGCCCGCCGTTTCTCCCGACCACCTCGATGATCCGTGCACGGATTTCCTCGGCGAGAACCCCGAGCTGGTCCACGGACAGATGCCGCAGATCCTTAGGATCCTTGATTGGCTCCAGAAGCCCCATCTGTTTCGTCCACTCCGCCTCGCTCGAGTCAGTCGAAATCGCTCAGCGCGCGCGTTCGGTCACGTAGAACGCCAGTTCTCGCAAGGTCGCGGCGTTCGCGCCGAACCCCTCCAAGGCGGCGACCGCTTCGACGACGGCGCGCCCCGCCGCGGATCGGCTCTGCTCGATACCTACGCACGCCGGGTAGGTTTGTTTGCCTGCTCCCGCGTCTTTTCCCACATTCTTGCCCATCTGCTGGGCGCTGGCGGTCACGTCCAATAAGTCATCGGCGATTTGGAACGCCATGCCCAAATGGAGTCCGTAGCGTCCCAGCGCCGCCAACGGCTCCGCTCCGCCTCCACCGCAGATCACGCCCATCCGACAGGCGGCCTGCAATAACCGGGCCGTTTTGCAACGATGGATGTATTCCACCCGGTCTTGCGCGGGCGGCTGGGTTTCACCTTCCACGTCCGCCGCCTGCCCGCCGATCATGCCTTGCCGCCCCGTTGCTTGGGCCAGCTCGGCAACCAGCGCCACGAGCCGATCCGCAGTAGGGCGGGCATTGCCCACCACGCGCGCGGTCAGTAACTCAAACGCCAACGCCAACAGGGCATCCCCCGCCAGGATGGCCAACGCCTCACCAAACTTCATGTGACTCGTTGGCCGACCCCGCCGCAGATTGGCATTGTCCATGGCCGGCAGGTCGTCGTGGATGAGCGAGAAGGCATGCACGCATTCGATCGCGGTGGCGGCGGGCAAAGACGCCTCCGACGTTCCACCGACCAGCCGGCAACACTCCGTCACCAAGTACGGCCGCAGCCGCTTGCCTGGGGCCAACGCGGAGTAACGCATGGCTTCGATCAGCGACGCGGGGGTATCTTTCGTAATTTCCAAAAACTTTGAAAACTGCGTGTCGAAGCCTTCAGCGAACCGGTTCAGAAGCACCGAGATGGGTTCGGCCAGCGTAGGTCCGCTTTTCACCGGGGCGTTTCCAGAGCGAAAAACTGCGGCAATCCTCCCGTGAACGCAGATGTGAAATATACCCGTACCCCGGCGCGGCCACAACCGGCGTCAAACCGACCACGCGCGCAAGGTGCCACCCAGCGAGTGCATCCCGGAGGGCCTGTCGGGCGAGGCGGATGGCTGATTCCCGCCTGATCAGCGATTCGGGCGACCTACATCACCGCACGGGCAAAGCCAACTGGAACCAGGCGAAGTCGCGCAGGTCGATGTCATTGTCGCAATCGAAATCGCCGGCCCCGCACCCCCCGCCCAGCGATCCGCCGGGACCGGTGAAGCAGCTTCGGAACGTCTGGTAATCCGTCAAATTGACGGTCTGGTCG
>JBGPAW010000338.1:0-4496 GCA_041480905.1 Phycisphaerae bacterium | reverse complement strand
GCGAGGTCCATTCGGGCAACGAGGATAGGACGCCGTCGTGATTGACGTAAACCCGGGCAGCCGCGGTGGTCTGTGGCGAGTACGTCAAGCCGACGGCCACATCCAGCCAGCCATCGCCATCGACGTCCGCCAGAGCCGGCGCGCTCAGGGAACGCTCGTTGCCGGGCCCCATGTAGACCGGCCAGCCGGGCACGGGATCGGGCGACCCGTCGCCGTTGGCGTCGAGCACGCTCCAGGCGTAGACCTTGTTCTCGCCGCCACGGGAAGTGACCACCACGTCCGGGCTGCCGTCGCGGTCCAGGTCGCCGACGGACGGCGCCCCCCAGACGCTCCCGCCCGGGTCCAATTCGGCAAACCCGCTGGCCACGTCAGGGAACAGCTTGGTCCCGTCGTGGTGGAACCCGTAGACTTTGCCATCCAGAGTGCCGACGAAGATTTCCATGTGGACGTCGCCGTCCACATTCGCCACGGCGGCGGAGTTAAGGGTCTGGCCGCTGAGTCTCATTGGCCAACCCGGCAGCTCGGAGTAGGTGATCCAAGCCAGCAGGATTTCCGACGGCGCACTCTCGTTGCCCGATTCGTCCACCGCGGTGACGTAGTAATAGTAATAGGCGGCGGCGACCGACCCGTTCAGCATGTTGTCGTAGTAGAGGGAGGAGCCGGCCTGGATCAGCGTGTCCTGCCGTATAAAGGGACCGTTGGACGACTGGCTCCGGTAGATGTGATAGCCGAGCAGATCGCCGGCCGGAACCGGTGACCAGGTGACGTAGATCCAGTCCGCGCCCGAGTCGAAGTCGAGACCGATCGGTGCCGGTGGGCCGACCAGATCGAGAATGAAAGTGCCCCGCTCCATGTAGTAGTCCGAAACCACCAGGGTCAGGGTCTCGTCACCGAGGAAGTTGCTGGAGATATCCACGAGGATGGGATCAAGGGCCGACCCGTTGTCCATCGCGGCGATATCCCCGAACGCCGAGTTTCCGTCGAACACAACCAGGTGCGGATGGTTGGACGTGGCTACGGCGGAGACGTCCCGGGCATTGCCGTGCCCGGCGTTGACCAGCTCCATGTAGACCTCCACGGTTTCGCCCGCCTCGGCCCGGCCGTTGCCGTTGCCGTGGCTCTGGCCGGACCCGTCGTCGACGATCCGGTTTCCGTTAATCCCCAGGTCGGGAGCATGGATGGTGAGCCGGAAAGTATCCACGTGCGGTGGGGTCATCAGCGGCCGCATGTCCAACTGGAGTGTAGCCACGGTCTCCGGCGGGCACGCAGCGTCAACGGCCAGCAGGAAGGGACCGAGGGCCAGGGTCTGGCCCGGCATGATCCCCGCGATATACGCGTCCCCCAGGAGCACGGTCACTTGCGGGGTCAGGCTGGTCAGGGTGACGGTGATGTCGCTCTCGGGTTGACTGCCTCCGTTGGTCACGCGGACGGGCAGCTCCAGCATCTCGCCCGCGTCCGGCCGGCCGTCGGCGTTGCCGTCGCTCTGCCCGAGCTGGTCGTCGTCGATGTCGAATCCCGAGACATACAGGTGGGCCGCCGGTCCGGTGATCACCGGCAGCATGACCTGGGAAGGAACCCGGTCCTGGGCGGTTACCGTCAGAAACAGCGGACCGACCGTATCGCAGGTGATGAGCATGGTCACGGTCCCGTCCGGCCCCGTGGTGCCCACCTCGAAAACATCGTCCTTCTTGTAGAAGCACACGGTGGCGCCTACGGTGGGCGGCGGCGGCCAGGTCGTCGTGTTGTCGTGAACCGCGATGGTGACGTATTGCGTCCCGGTGTAGAGCCCGAAGGGATGGTCTACGGTGACGGTGCGCGGTTCCTCCGTCCAGACGCGCATCTCCGGGTCGCCGAGCATGTTCAGCACGCGGATGTAGTAGCCGCCGCCGCAGGCCGGGCGCGCGTTGGTGAAGGCCTCGCCCAGATGGGTGATGCCGTAGGTGAAGATCTGCTGGAAGAAAGACGTGTCCTGCGGGGTCTGGCTGGTGTACCCGGTCCGGCTGTTGCCGATGTAGGCCACCACACCCCCGTTGGGATTGTTCATCAAAGCCTCGGAGACGGAGTCGTAGTCGAAGGCGTTGGGCGAACATCCCAGCGAGAAGATGATTCCCTGGCGGGGGCCGTTGGTCAGGGCCCAAGCATCGGCCCAGTCCAGACCGCCGCCCCAACACTTGATCCCCGTACCCATCACGTAGACACCGGAATGGTCGCAGTGGTTGACGAAGTTGTAGCCGGCGTTGATGTGGGCGATCGCCGAGTCGTGGTTGAGCAGTTCATCCCCCCAGAAAGTCTGATTGTCGGTGAGGAAGTTGTACAGACGCCAGATGAAGCGTGTATCGGAGCCTCCCTGGATAATGGCCAGGATGTCTTCCTTGCACCATTGCGCCCAATGATACGTTGGCGAATTGACGCAATCGTAGGTGGCCCCCATCAGGAGCGACCGGCTGCCGAAGTTCCCCGGGGGGGATTGCTCGTAGCGGAGCACCTTCTGCACGAAGACGTCGGCCTCCACCACGTTCTCCGCGGGCGCCCGCGCCGTGAAGAAGTCGGCCCCCTCGTCGACCTGGTCCTCCCACTCTCCGAAAACCGTGTTGCCGTTGGCGTTCCAGGTGCCTTCCGCCGTGGCGTAGTAGAGATCGGTCGGGCCGCGCGAGGAGTACCCGTCGTCAAACCCCTTCCGATCCGGCACCTGGTTGGTGTCGCCCCCCAGAAGGACCCAGGGAGTTCCCCAGAGCTGCCCGGCCTCAATGATGAAGTTGCGAATCCGCTCCTGGGTGTCCACGCCGGGGTAGTGGGCCACGATGTCCGACACCGTCCGGATAACCGTGTTCAACCCCTTGGCCTGCTTCCAATCGCGCAGCACGTTGAAACTGGGCGCCAGGGGATCAGTGGTGATCATCACATAGTCCACCGGCAGGCCTTCCAGCGACGGCCAGGGTTCCGTGACCCGCGTCGCCCCCTGGCGCTTGTCGCCCAACCGCTCGATGCGGGTGGGCGGTGCGAAAGCCTCCAGTTGCTCGCCGTTCTCCACGAGGGCGGCGACCGCGGCCCGCACCGCAGCCGCGGCGCGTTCGCTCCGCCGGAGGGCGTAGGAATGTTCCACCTCGGCCTGCTCTCCCTCCACCCCAAACTCGAGCCGCGTCAACACCTCCAGCCGTCCCGAGACCGGGTAGTACCGCAGCGGATGGATCAAAACGGTCACCAAGTGGTACCCGAAGCTGAACTCGTCCCCGACGAGTTCCACGGGCGCAGCCGGGAAGGGTTCGTCCGCCCCATAAATAGCTGGATCGGACTCGACCGCAACGGGATCGCCGCCGTTGAGCGGCATCGGCGGAAGGGTCGGCGGAATCTGGAATCGACCATCGACCGCCCCGAACTCCGCTTGCGTGACCCGCACGCCCGTGACCCGCAGGTCGGCCGGAATGACCAGGCGATAAAGCCGCACTGGAAGGTCCGGTTCTCCTGGCGCTTCGGTGCGTAACGTACATCCTTCGATCCGAACCCGCTCTCCTTCAATGTCTCGGACGGTCGTGACGGAACCCGCCGAGAACCCCACCCGGGCCTGGACCTCCTGCGCTCCTGCCCGCGGTCCCCCGCAGAGCAGGACCATAACCACCCCGATCCCCCAGATCGGTCTCCCCAGAACACCTTTAGCGTTCATGTTTGCCACCTCCTTCACCTGGGCTCGGTCAGCAAGCCGCGAGCCCCAACACAAAACCATCCAAGACCTGACATGGCGCTATAGACGGCCGGAGCACGGCTTTGACAGAAGGGGCGATGAAATTACGGAACTTAATGCGGAAGCGAAAAAGAGGCGGGGGGCGATACGGTTCGGCACCGAACTTGCTCATTTGTCCACGGCCCCGCACGCCGGAGCGACGGTTCGGACCCCCGGTGGTACGTCCCACGAGCCGGGCGCCGGAACGACTCCTGGTCCGCAGCCTGAAAGGCTGCACGATAGTAGCCGTGGGCAACGCCCACGGTTGCGGTCGGCACGCCGTATGGGACCCTGCAGGGATCCTCTGACCTCGAGAATCTTGGCGACCCCGTCAGGGTCGCGACGTGGAGAGCCATGTAACCGGGGGCGGTCCACCCGTGGCGGACGCGCCGAGCCTCGATGGCTGGACAAACTCACCGGCGGGCCGGTCCCAATAGTGTTCGGCCGGGTGGCATGCTCAAGCGTCGCTTGAGCGACGCGCGGGCATGTTGCGTCTCGCAACCGCCGCGCCCACTCGATGCGCGCAACATGGCCGCGCTGCGCTTGGCCATGCCACCCGCCTGCGGGGAGACCTCCTCCGGCTACCTCCTCGCCGGACGAATCGACTCTTCAGCCCCCAGAGGAGGCGGCATTGGGTAGCCAGGGGCGCCAGCCCTCAGCTTTACCCACAAGTCGCGCCCGATCAGGGAGGCTTGGCTCACCTGCGGGGTGCTGCGCTGGGCGGCAGGTCCAGCCCCGTTCACGGGGTTTTCCCCTTGGCCCTTGGTGGCCAAGGGGC
>JBGPAW010000337.1:0-4500 GCA_041480905.1 Phycisphaerae bacterium | reverse complement strand
GGACTTCGACTTTCGACGTTTCCCCTTGACATCTCGCGCGGGCAAAGCCCGCTGGGCTCGCTTCGCGAGCCGCGAAATGTCAAGGGTTCGGCTTTTCTTTTCGATCACGCGCCAAGTTCTACAGGCAGGCGATGACCGGCTGCCCGCCGGGCGCAGTGATTGTGCGCGCCGGCCCGAGAGACAGCCCTTCGCACCAGAATCCAGCCGGTAGGGTCCATGAATACGGGATTTCCAAACGAACCCATTGTACAGTCGCGCTTCACACGCTCCCGTCCACCGTTGCTACTCGCCTCCTGCCTCCTGCCTCTTGCCTTCTTCGAGAATTACCAAACGAACCCATCTGTACAGCGCCGCTTCAAAACCGGCCCCGAGCGGATCCCTCGGGCACCCCGTACGGCGTTGGGACCAGGGTTTTCTCCTCCATACTTGACCACGGCAGCCCGATTCCGGTAGGCTGCTTAATGGGAAGAGAGATTTCGCAAAGTGAGTTTCGGTTTAGGCGCGTCGCCCACGGACGCGCCCGGAAGGAGGAAAGGCATCCATGCACCGTCATTCCAGGTCGGTCTTGAGCCAGGGCTGGTGGCAGCGCTTCCTGCGGCGGTGGTTCCTGGCGAATTTCCTGGTGGCCGGCGTCTGCGCCCTCGCTTGGCTGCTGTTACGTAGCGGGAGCAAGCCGAGCCGGTTCGCCTACCCCTGCCAGCAGGCGGCGCTTTCGGCGGCCACGTTGGCCTTCGGCGCTCCACTGGTCGGCGCCCTGCTGGCGGCACGGCGCACACTGGCCGTGGTGCTGCGCTCGCCCACCGGTATCGTGGCGGCGGGATTGGGTCTGCTGGTCACCTGGGGCGTGTGGAGCTACTTATCGCGTGCCGAGGCCTACTCCGGGCCGCAGATCGCTCCGCCCCGCGATTACCGCGCCCAGCTCTATCACGTCACCAACTGCCCCCAGGCCCCCGTCGGCGAGCGCTTCATCGGTCTGGACAGCCTGATCACTCTCATGGGGTCGCAGGGCCTCAAGTTCTATCGTTCCGATACGGTGTCTCCGGAAGCCGGCCCCGACGGGATCATCGCCGCCGATGACGTCGTGGTGGTCAAGATCAACTACCAATGGTCCGAGCGCGGCGGCACCAACACCGACCTGCTCCGCGGCCTGATCCGCCGTATTCTCGATCATCCCGACACGTTCACCGGCGAGGTGGTGGTCTGCGAGAACGCACAGTTCAACCCGGTGGACAATTTCGACCGGGCCAGCAATAACGCCCAGGACCACGCCCTCTCCCCGCACGACGTGGTGGTGGGCTTTGCGGCGCAGGGCTACACCGTCTCCCACTTCGACTGGACCGCCATCCGCACCACCGCGGTGGGCGAGTACTCCGCGGGGAACATGACCAACGGCTACGTGGTCTACCCCTACGATGCGCAACTGGGCGGCCGTATTTCCTATCCGAAGTTCCAGACCAGTTATGGGACGCGCATCAGCCTCAAGTACGGCATCTGGGGTGCCGCCAGCGGCACCTACGACCGGGCCCGCCTCAAGTTCATTAACGTTCCGGTGCTCAAGTCGCACCACGCCACTTACGGCGTGACCGCCTGCGTGAAGCATTACATGGGCGTGGTCACCGGCGAGCTGAGCACCAATTCCCACAGCGCCATTGGCAACGGCATCCTCGGGGCGCTCATGGGCGAAATCCAGATGGCCGACCTGAACATCCTGGACTGCATCTGGATCAACGCCAATCCGTACAGCGGCCCCTCGACCACCTACGGCGGGGCCACCCGCCGCGACGAGCTGGTCGTCGGCGTGGATCCGGTGGCCATCGACCTCTGGGCCGCCAAGAACATCCTCATCCCCGCTTTCCTGGCCAACGGGTACTCGCCACCCTGGCCGTCCCCCAGCGCCGATCCGGACAATCCCGCCAGCGCGTTCCGCATCTACTTGGACCGCTCCATGAACTACCTGCTGGCCGCGGGGTACCAGGTCACCAACGATCCGGGCCGCATCGACGTGTTCACCTGGGACGGTTCGGGCCACAACGGCGACTTCAACGGTGACGGACTGGTGACCCTCGGCGATTACGCTTACCTGGCGGAGTGCTTGGCCGGCCCCGGGGTGACGCCCGCCCCGCCGCCGCCCGTCACCGCCGCCGATTGTTTATGGGCCTTCGATTTCGACGCCGATGCGGACGTCGATCTGTACGATTTCGCCGGCTTTCTGCCACGCTTCGGCGCGGGCGACTGAAACGGCAACCATATTCCCGACGAGTGCGAAGGATAGGTAGATGCCGGGCCGACCTGCACCTCCGCCGCGTCCCCGGGGAGCGTCAGTATGTTCGGGACGGCGCAAAGGGACCGACGGTGTGGTACGAAGAGCGGCGCTAGCGCTCGAACGCGCCGATATCTGCCGCCGCACCCGCCGGCCGACTCGCGCCGATGACGTCCCAGCCCAATCCTGCGTCGACACCCGCATCGATGGCCGGGCTGCCGTCGTCCAGCCGAAAATCGAAGTTGGCTCGATCGACGAAGCGCGGATCGGCATCCACGTTGCCGGACAGTCCCGCGGGCCCCGGGCCATCGCCGAACCACAAATTGTTCCCGCCCGTCATCAGCTCCGTGTGGGTGTCCTCGCTCAAATACGGCTGACCGGCCGGCTGGACAATGATGTTGTTCCTCAGTCGCAGAAGAAGACCGGGCGAATACTCGTCTCGGGCGATGGCGCCGGCGGACGAGCCGCCCCGGGCGCCGCAATCGTAGAACGTGTTGTTGTACACCTCGACCACGCCGGTGCCCTCCGGGCCGTTGTTGAGGTAGCCGGGCACGTAAACGCCGGCATAGTTGGCCGATCCGTCGGGCGGATCGGGGCCTCGACCCACCTCGTAGATCACGTTGTTGTAAGCCTCGACCGGCCCCTGCGACGGGTCGACCGTGGCGAAAACGATCCCGTCGCACGCGTCCCCGTGAATCACGTTATCGTGGACGATCAGATCGAACTGGTTGAAACCCGTCGTGTCGCTCGGTCCGCAGTCGGGAGCGCATAGGGGCGAGGAATGGAACTGAATCGCCCGGCACGTGTGGTTGTCGTGGATATGGTTCCAGCCGACCTCGACGTGCACCGTATCGGTCGTGAAATAGACCGCGTGGTACTGCTTGGACGCTCCCGCGATCCCCGTGTCATGCACTTCATTGCCCAGAAACCGGACGTACGTCGCCAGCGAGGCCGCGAAGCATCCGGTCTGACCGTCGCCGTTCGGGCAGGAAATGTCGTTGCCCACCACGCGCCAGCCCTCGACGCCGTTGCCATCCAACTCGATGGCGCTCGTCACCCCGCGAAAACGAAGCCCGCTTATCACCCAATGATTGACCGTAACACCGATTCCCGCCCGTAGACCCATCTCCAGCCCCGCCGGGACGCCTACGGTCGCCACGGCGCCCGGCCAGGCGACCAGGGCAATCGGCGCGTCGGCCGTGGCGTCGGTCTCAATCGACAGGGCCGCATTGAAGCGGTGCTCCGTCTCCGCCCTCACTCCGTCCATCACATAGATGATGTCGCCCGGGCCGACCGTATCGACGGCAAATGGCAGGCTCGCCCAGCAATCGCCGAACGCGCCGCTGGCCTGATCGTCGCCATCGACTGCTACGCAGTAAATGTTGCCCGCGCGCACCACGAAGGGTACGGCGTTGCTGTCGCCATCACCGGTGTGCACGACCACGTCACCGGTGCGGGCGTCCGACCCGAGTTGAACGGCAATGCGCCCGTCGCCCCACGCGAGATAGTCTGCCGCGGCTCCGCCGCCCACGGTGACGGTCGAAGCGCCGCGCTCGTCGCCGAAGCCGTTGCCGTAGAGCGTAACCACGGCGCCCGCGTCGTTGTATCCGCCGCTGGAGGGTCCGCTGGTCACATCGGAAAAGAAGATCCGCGCCGCTCCGGGATCGCCCAGCAGCGGGCCGGTGATGTCGATGTTGTCTCCGCCGCCGTTTCCACCATCGCCGCCATTGTCGTTGCCGCCACCGCTCCCGTCGTTATCGTTGGGGTTGGTCGTGCTGTTGTCATTCCGGCTGCCGCCTCCCCCGTTGCCGGGCGACTGGCAGCCGCAAACCCATACGCCCATCGCCCAAACCAACACCCCCGTTGTCAGATTCCGCATCGTGATCATGTCTTCTTCCTCTTGTTCCGGCCACCCTCGTGCCATCGACCGAACGCCGGCCGCGACTCGTGTAGTTGGTCACGTGGTCTGCATCTTATCCGAACCGCAACCGTCGGAGGCTGTCGAAATACTTGAAACGTAAAAAAAAGCTGGTGTGGTAGGGCGAGGGGCCAAGTGACTGGCCGGCGGGCCTTGGCGCGTGGATTCTGGGTGAGGAGGCTCGGACCATCCCGTGCGGCGGTTCCTGTGACCCAAGGGCAACCGGATTCTGATCCTGGCCAACCTCCGAGAGGTCCATCTCTGGAAAAAGCGTGGTCGTGTCCATACCTCGGAGAATACCCTGCGTGTCAAGGATATTTTT
>JBGPAW010000336.1:0-4519 GCA_041480905.1 Phycisphaerae bacterium | reverse complement strand
TGGTGACGGCGTTCTACCAGCCAAGCACCCGCACCCGTCTGGCGCACGAGTCCGCCATGCTGCGGCTGGGAGGAAGCGTTACCGGTTTCTCCGACGCCAAGATGACGCGGGCCGGGGACTTCTACCAGGAATCGATCAAGGACACGGTCCACATGCTGGAGTTCTACGGCGATGTGATCGTCATGCGCCACTTCCAGCAGGGTGCGCCGGCCGAAGCGGCCCGCTGGTCCAGCGTCCCGGTCATCAACTGCGGCGACGGCTGGGGCGAGCATCCCACCCAGGTTCTCACCGACCTCTACACGATCTGGAAGGAGAAGGGGACCATCGACGGCCTCCATTTCCTGTGCATCGGCGACGGGCGGATGCGCACCATGCACACCATCGCCCTCGCCATGACCCAGTTCGACGTGGAGGGCACCTTCGTCTTCCCGCCCGACATGTCCTTTTCCAAGGAATTCAAGCAAGGGCTGGTGGAGCGGAACCTCCGCTTCCGCGACCTCGACAGTTCCGAGAAAGCTATCGCCGATGCCGATGTCATCTACATGGAGCCGGTGGTCCAGGCCGATTACACCAAGTCGCGCGTGGAACCGACCCACGACAAGAGCCTCACCCCGCCGGCTTACCGCGTGACGCGGGAGCTGCTGCGGGAGAAGGGCAAGTCCGATTGCATCATCCTGCACTCGCTGCCGCGCATGGACGAACTACCCACGGACGTGGACCACACTCGCCATGCGCGCTATTGGGAGGAGGCGTTCAACGGCGTGGTCATCCGCATGGCCCTGCTGGCCCTGGTCCTCGGCGCCGCGGAATAGTTCGGACGAACGGACCGCCGAAGCGTTGGGGTCCCGGCTCAACACCGTGCGGACCATTCCTCGGTGTCTCGTCGAGCAAGCCTTCGAGGCTGCGCCGGCAGTACATCATCAAGGAGGACGGTCTGCGGCCCGACTGCGTGGTCATCACCGACTCGACCAACTGTCAAATCCTCCGCGGACAGCGCGGGCGCATGGAGATCGGCGTGACCGTGACCGGCAAGAGCTGCCACGGCTCCATGCCGCACAAGGGCGTCAATGCCGTGTACAAGATCGCCCGCGTGATCGCGGAGATCGAGAAGCTCAATGCGCGGCTGAAGTCCGACCCGTTCCTCGGCAAGGGCACGATCACCGTTTCGTACGTCGAGTGTAAGACACCGAGCCTGTGCGCCGTGCCCGACCGGGCCTATATCCACCTGGACCGGCGGCTGACCACCGGGGAAACCCGGGCCTCGGCCTTGCGCGAGGTCCGCGACGCAGCCAAGCGGGCCGGCGTCCAGGCCAAGGTCGAGGTGCCCCGCTACGCGACGCCCAGCTATACCGGTCTGGTCTACGAGACCGACAAGTTCTACCCCACCTGGTGCGAGCCGCCCGAGGCTCCGCAAATCCACGCCGCCGTCGCGGCCTACCGCGCCCTATTCCGGCGGAAGCCCAAGGTCCATCGCTGGACGTTCAGCACCAACGACGTGGCCATCGCGGGGATGTTTGGGATTCCGTGCGTGGGCTTTGGCCCGGCGCCGGAGGACGTGGCCCACACCGTCCGTGACGCGGTGCCGATCGAGCACCTGGTGCGCTGCGCCGCCTTCTACGCCGCCTTTCCTCGGGCGTATTGCCGACGGTAATACACGGGGGTTACCGTCCCGTGAACCCCATCTTGTGTTCGCAGCCTTCAGTTTGGCACGAGAGCAGTTCAGCCCCGGACGGGGCGTCAGTGGGTAGCCCAGGGCGTCAGCCTCAGCGTTACCCACAAGTCGGTACCCGTTCGTACCGACGGGCACGAGTGCGCAGCAAGATTCGTCCCGGAGGGACGCCTGGGAATAGCCCCGCGTTTTAACGCGGGGTTTTCAAGGCCCCCCGAACTCTGCCCCCCACCTGGGCATCGGCGGACTTTGGACCGCCGATGCCCAGGTGGGGGGCATCAAGAGTAAGGACTCTTTCCGATCCCAGCGATGAATCGCTGGGCTATTCTCACAAGTCCCTCCGGGACCAAAGACGGTACTCTACATGGGCAAGCCACTTGTGGGTAAGGGTGAAGGCGTGAGCCCTGGGAAGAGGGCGCCCCTAACAAGCAGAGCCCCGGACCCTTGACGCCCAGCGTCAAGGGCGGAGGGGCGACAGAAGCAAAAGCAAGTAGAGCAGGTAGTCCGGCTACCGCAATAGTACGTGTTCGACGCGCCTCGCCATGACGATGGTGACGGCAGGTCCGAGGACCTGTCCTACCAGCTCGGAGGACCCTTTCCGGTCCGTGTTGGGATGGCCCGGGCGCGGAGGGCGCCGGCCGGCAGGTTACCCGAGGAAGTCCCGGTAACACTGCAACCACAATTGGTAGTCGACGAACGTGACCGTGCCATCACCGTCGAGGTCGCAGGCCGGGTTGTATTTGGGGCCACCCGCGCTGTGGCCGAAGGCGTCCACGAAAATCCAGTAATCGTCCACATCCACGTCCCCGTCGCCGTCGAGGTCGCAGGGAACGCGATATTCGTAGGCCCCCATGTCCACGACGGCCGCACCGTTGGCGTCGCCGTCGACGATCCGCAGACTTCCGTCGAGGTCATAAGGGATCGGCTCGGTGGTGTCGCCGTCGCCGTCCAGGTCGGCGCTATCCGACGGCAGAGCGCCGTTGGTTCCCGCGTCGATGCACGGCGATCCGGGCGACAGACGCAGGTTGTCGTCCTCGGTGCCGGGGATGCCATCCGGGCCGTCGGCGTCCACGAATAGCGGATCTGCGGCGATGTTGCCAGCGCCCGACCAGCCGCCCTGCACGTCGCTGTACTTCACCGTCGGTGTGCCACCATAGATCTGAGCACCGGTGGGAGCCGTATTGCCCCACAGGATGCAGTTGGTCAGGGTCGGGCTGCCAGTGTTGTTGTACATCCCGCCGCCCGCGGCGGCCGAATTGTCATGGAGGCTACAGTTCGTCAGCGTCGGGCTACTTTGGGCATTGTACACGGCACCGCCGTCATAGTCTACGGCGTTGCCGCTGAAGGTGCAGTTGGTTAGCGTCGGACTGACGCTGATATTCTGCATGCCGCCGCCGTAGTGGGCCGAGTTGCCGCTGAACGTGCAACCGGTTAGCGTCGGATTGCTGTAGAAGGCGTTGTACATCCCGCCGCCCGACCCGCCCGAGTTCCCACTGAAGCTACAGTTCGTCAGTGTCGGGTTGCTGTAATAGACGTTGTGCATCCCACCGCCGGAGGTGGCCCAGTCGCCACTGAAGGTGCAGTTCGCCAGGGTCGGGGTGCTGGACACGTTGTACATCCCGCCGCCGTTGGCGGCCCAGTTGCCACTGAAGGTGCAGTGGGTCAGCGTGGGGTCGCTGATGTTGTAGTTATACATCCCGCCGCCGCCACCGTATGTACCTATAGCCGAGTTGCCGCTGAAGGTGCAGTCGGTCAGCGTCGGGCTGCCAGGGTTGTTGTACATTCCTGCGCCGCGGTTGTGCGGGCTCGAAGACCCGTTGGCATTGCCGGCGGTAATGGTGAAGCCATCGAGGACGGCGGTGTCGTCGGTGTCGCTGCCGGTCGTCACGTGGTAGCTGTTTTCGGAGTACGACGGCCCGTTCGGGAAATCCCCGGATAGGTCATTGCCGGCCAGGTCGCCGCTGAGGATCGAGGCGTTGCTGTCGATATCCCGCAGGTCGGGATCGGGTGCCCCGTAGCCGGCGTAGCCGCCGTAAAGCGCAACGCCATTCCGCAGTTGGAACGTGGCTGTCCGGGCGCCGGTTCCGCTGGGATGGGCGGCATCCCGATCAGGCTTGTACGTACTTTGGGCCACGCGGATTTGATCGCCGCTCATCGCGGGTGTCAGCGCGTCTTGCAGGTACTGGTAGGCTGTGTTCCAACTCGTGCCCTCCCCGCCCGGCGGGGCGTCGTCGTCGACGTAAACCAGCCGCGTGCGCGGTTCGATGGGGAAAGCCTCTGTCGCCCCTCCGGGGCTTGAGTACTCGGAGGCCGACTCAACCCAGGGCTGGCGCCCTGGGCTACTATATTCCGCCCCTAACGGGGCTGGGTGGCTCGCCCCCGGAAGGGATGGGGCAGCCGGCACGTCGATGACCTCTCCGCCAAACTCTGTGTCCTCGGTGACCTCTGTGGCCCCCAATGGTACAGGCAGGTCGATGGCCTGCCCTACCTGTAGGGGCGACTCGACCCCGGGCTGGCCCCCTGGGCCATTCTCGTGTGTCCCTGCGGGACTGACGGAGGTGTTTTCGTCGGGGATTCCTCGTTGGGCAGGCCCCGCGACGGCCCGGTCGGCCCCTAGCCCCTGATCAAGCGTGTTTTTTTGCGCGTTTTGATAAAAAGAGCTCGAAAGGTCTCGTTTCGCTGGCTACAGTGGAACAGATGCTAAACCATTCCTCTTCTGCCAGGAGGCCTTTCGAGTGCGCACCAGTAGACACCAGAAGCTGACGGAACGCAAGCGTCGCATCGCCTACCGCCTGCGGGAGCGGCACTGGAAGGAGCAGCCGCGACCGATGTTCCGCGCGCGGAACATTC
>JBGPAW010000335.1:0-4539 GCA_041480905.1 Phycisphaerae bacterium | reverse complement strand
GAGCCCCTCGTATTGTCAAGTTATTTCTGGGACAGGACACTAGGTCCACGGTGAGTATCCCGGATCATCCCACGTTGTGTGCCGGTACGCTCAGGGTTATCCTCCATCAGGCGGGTCTCACCGTCGAGGACCTGATCAGTCTCCTATGAAGTGACAAAAGGGGGAGGAGTCTTATCGAGTGAAACGGGCTCCTCACGCTTTTTTCACTCCGTCAGGATCGAGCCCATGCCCATCATTCCCCACGCCATTTTGCCCAAGAACATCCTGAGCGCGCTGAAGCGCCCCCCGGCGACCATCCAAGTTTCCCCCCTACTCGTGGAGGCCGCGGAGAGCGACCCGGAGACGCTGTTTACGAGACTCCAGACGTGCGCTAGCGGTCTCACCGAAGAAGAGGCGGAGCGGCGGTTGGAAGAGCACGGTCCCAACGTGGTGGCCCAGGAAAGGCGTCGCGGGCGGATCATGCTGTTGGGCAAGGCCCTGCTCAACCCGCTGGTGGTGCTCTTGCTCCTGCTGGCTACGGTCGAGTTCCTCACCAAGGACTACTGGGCCGCCGCGGTGATGTCGCTCATGGTGGTCCTGGGGGTGGTGCTGCGGTTCGTCCAGGAGGCCAAGGCCGATTCCGCCGCCGCCAAGCTCAAGGCGATGATCAGCGTAACAGCCACGGTCATCCGCGACGGCCGGTCCCGCGAAGTGCCGCTGGCCCAGTTGGTCCCCGGCGACGTGGTCAAGCTCTCCGCCGGCGACATGATCCCCGCCGATTTGCGGTTGCTCTCCTGCAAGGACCTGTTTGTCATCCAGGCCAGCCTGACCGGCGAATCCCTCCCCGTGGAGAAGTCCGATACCCGCGAGGAGCAGGCCGGTCGGGCGGCCCTGGAACTGAGAAACCTGTGTTTCCTGGGCACCAGCGTGGAAAGCGGGACCGCCATCGGCTTGATCGTGGCCACAGGTCTGGAAACCTATCTGGGCGGGATGGCCCGGACCATCGTCGGCCAACGGGTACAGACCAGCTTCGACAAGGGCATCAGCCGGTTCACCTGGCTGATGATCCGGTTCATCCTCGTGATGGTGCCCCTGGTCTTTGTCATCAACGGACTGACCAAGCACAACTGGCACGAGGCCTTTTTCTTCGCCATGGCCGTGGCGGTCGGGCTCACTCCGGAAATGCTGCCGATGATCGTGACCGTCTGTCTGTCCAAGGGGGCCATGATCATGTCCCGCAAGAAGGTGATCATCAAGCGGTTGGATTCGATCCAGAACTTCGGGGCCATGGACGTGCTCTGCGCGGACAAGACCGGCACGCTGACGCTGGATCGGGTCATCCTGGAGCAGCACTGCGACGTGGTGCGCAAGGAGGACGACAGCGTGCTGGCGCTGGCTTACCTCAACAGCCACTTTCAGACCGGGCTCAAGAACGTGCTCGACCGCGCCGTTCTGGAGCACGGCGCGCCGCACGTCCAGCCGTCGATAGCGGAGTTCAAGAAAGTCGACGAAATCCCCTTCGACTTCTCGCGCAAGCTCATGTCCGTGGTGGTGGAGACTCCGGAAGGACGGCACCGGTTGATCTGCAAAGGCGCGCCCGAGACGGTGTTCCCGCGCTGCGGTCGCTTCGAGCTGGAGGGGGAATTGTACCCGACCGAGCAGTTGCTCATCGACGAGTTGAAGGAGGAGTACGATCAGCTCAGCGCGGACGGCTTCAGGGTCCTGGCGATAGCCTACAAGGACCTGGAGCGCCAGCCGGTCTATTCCAAAGACGACGAGAGCGACCTGATCCTCAAGGGCTACGTGGCTTTTCTCGACCCGCCCAAGGAGACGGCCTCGCCGGCGGTGCTCGCCCTCCACGAGCACGGCGTGTCGGTCAAGATCCTGACCGGGGACAACGAGTTGGTCAGTCGCAAGATTTGTCATGAAGTCGGTCTGGCCACCGACCGGGTGTTGCTGGGCCATCAGGTCGAAGCCATGTCGGACGCCGAACTCGCCGAAGCCGCGGAGAAAACCACTCTTTTCGCCCGGCTCTCCCCCGCCCACAAGCAACGCATCATCAGAGCGTTGCAGAGCAAGGGTCACGTGGTGGGCTTTTTGGGTGACGGCATTAACGACTCGCCCGCCCTGCGCGCCGCCGACGTGGGCGTCTCCGTGGACACGGCCGTTGATATCGCCAAGGAAGCGGCGGACGTGATCCTGCTGGAAAAGAGCCTCCTAGTCCTGGGGGAAGGGGTGCTGGAGGGCCGGAAGGTCTTCGCCAACATCTTGAAATACATCCGCATGGGGGCCAGCTCCAACTTCGGCAACATGTTCAGCGTCCTCGGCGCGAGCATCTTCCTGCCATTCGTGCCGATGGCCCCCATCCAGATTCTCACCAACAACCTGCTCTATGACTTCTCCCAGGTCCCCATCCCGACCGACGAGGTGGACCCGGAACAGATTCTCAAGCCGCGTCCCTGGTCCATGAACGAAATCTCCCGGTTCATCCTTTTCATCGGACCGTGCAGTTCGATCTTTGACTACACCACCTACTTCATCATGCTGTACGTCTTTCATTGCTGGGACCCGGCCCGCGCCGGGTTGTTCCAGACCGGCTGGTTCGTCGAATCCCTGGTGACCCAGACGCTGATCATCCACATCATCCGCACCAGTCGGCTGCCATTTTTCCAGAGCCGAGCCAGTCTACCGCTGTGCGTAACCACGGTGCTCGTCCTGCTGATCGGGATGTGGCTGCCGTTTTCGCCCGTCGCCTCGGCGCTGGGTTTTGTTGCGCTGCCGCGGGCCTATTGGCCTTTGCTGGTCCTCACCCTGCTCGGTTATCTTACTCTGACGCAGGGAGTGAAGCAGTGGCTCCTGCGTAAGGCCTGCATCTAGGGTAGTGCCTCAGTGAAACTGCAGCTTATCCGAACCGCGACCGTCAGGGAGCGGGGTGACTTGGTGACATGCTGGACCGCTCCCTGACGGTCGCGGTTCGGCAAAGAATACGTTGCGTTAGTGGTGAGGCACTACAGTAGTGTGGAGTAAGACCCATGAGTTTCACCTGCTCGAAGTGGTTTGTCTATGTGGCCGTTGCGGTCGCAGCCGGGGCGACGAACGCTCAACCGGCCGCTCCGAAGCCCAGCGACTTGCCCGGGCTGACCTACGAGATGCCTTTTTTCCCGGAGGCGAAGTACGACCCAGCCGTCCCGACGCCCGACAGCCTGTTGGGTTTCGAGGTCGGCTCTCGACCGGCCACGCCCGCGCAGATCGAGGCGGTCATCCAGGCGTTGGCCGGCAAGAGTCCACGGGCCAAGCTGTTCGAATACGCGCGGAGCCATGAAGGCCGGGCGCTCTACTATCTGGTAATTTCTTCCCAGGCGAACATCCAACGCCTGGAACAGATCCGGACCGACTTGGACAAATTGGCCGACCCGCGGTCGGTATCGAAGGAAGAAGGCGACCGGCTGGCGGAAACGCTCCCCGCCGTGGCGTGGATGGCCTACGCCATCCACGGGGACGAGATGTCCAGCTCGGACGCGGCTCTGGCGCTCGCCTATCACCTGGCGGCGGCAACGGACGAGCCCGTGAAAAACATGCTCGAAGAGTTGGTGGTCATCATCGACCCCCTGATGAACCCGGACGGGCGCGAGAGGTGCTGGAAGGACGTCACCGAAAACCGCACGGTCCAGCCGAGCGTGGACGATCAATCCCTGATCCATGCCCAGGTCTGGCCTTCGGGGCGCATGAACCACTACCTCTTCGACATGAACCGCGACTGGATTTTCGGGACGCAACCCGAATCCCGCGGCCGGATCGCGGCGGCGGGCCGCTGGCATCCGCAGTTCTTCATGGAAAGCCATGAGATGTGGCCGCAGGACACGTTCCTGTTCCAGCCGGGGCGCGAGCCCCTCAACCCGAACATTCCGACGAACGTCCGCAAGTGGTTCGAGGTTTTCGCCCGGGACCATGCGGCGGCGTTCGATCGGCTCGGCTGGCGCTACTACACGGGAGAGTGGAACGAGGAGTGGTATCCGGGCTACTCGTCGTCCTGGGGAGCGCTGCGCAACGCGGCCGAAAACTTGTATGAGCAGGCCCAGATCATCTCTGACGGCGTTCGCCGCAGGGAAGGCACGATCCAGTCTTATCGCGAGTCGGTCCACCATCAACTGGTCAGCTCGATGGCGAACCTGGAGACGCTTCAGACCCATCGCCGGCAGGTGCTGCGCGACTACCTCGCGGAGCGGCGCAAGAACGTGTCCGCCGACGGTCCTTATGCGGCCCGTACGTTTGCGGTGCTGCCCTCGGCGAACGCCGGTCGGCTCCGCGCTTTCACCGACCTGATGACGCTGCAAGGCTTCGAGATGTATACCCTGCAACGGGAGTTCACCGCTTCCGGCAAGGACCGGCTGGGGCGCGAGTTCCACGATAAACCGTTTTCCCCAGGAACGATCCTGGTTCCCAACCGCCAGCCCGAGGCGCCTCTGGTGGCGGCGATGCTCGAGTTCGATCCCCACATGACCCCGGAGTTTCTGAACGAGGAGCGGCGGGAGCTACTGCGGTTCGGCCGCTCGAGGTTGT
>JBGPAW010000334.1:0-4559 GCA_041480905.1 Phycisphaerae bacterium | reverse complement strand
TGCTCAGCATCGGGGTGACCGCCGCCAGGGCATCTTTGGCCGCGATGTAGGAGAGGGGAAACACGCGGGTGTCGGGCGGGGTCTCGGCGGCGATGATCCCGGCGAGTTCCTCGGTGGTGTAGACATAGATGAAGTTGCCCACCTCGCGGTAGCCGGCCTGGTTGGCGACCAGGATCGCGTCCAGCGCCTCCTCAAAGGTGACGTTGTAGAGATGGGCCGTCACGGTGCCCTTGACCGCCGGCGTGGCCACGATGTTGCGCCGGCTTTGGACGGAGAGGACTTCCAGCACGGTGGCGAGGGGCACGTCGGCGACGTGCATTTCCACGGTGCCGGCCTTGGAGACCGTGATCGTCTCGGCCCCGAGGCCGCCGTCCGGCGCGGCCGCGGAGTCATCGTGCTCGGCGGCGTCTTTGGGGCGGGCTGGACTCGCCTTATCGGACTTAAGCTGAGTGGGTAGCGCTCGTTCCAGCCAGCCGCCCCCGTAGGTCAAGGCGGGGCCGTCCCCTTCCAGCGGAGCGTTGGGCCACAGCGCGAGCGCGGCGACCACCCAGGAACACGTTCGTTTGCTGCACCGGCGGAGCATGTACCTTCCTTACGGTTTCCTGGTGGGCGGGGCGACCGTTTTGTCCTTGGTATTATCGGTACCTTCGATACTCACCTTCATGGTCTCGGTTTGGAGCGTGTGAAGGATCTGCTCCAGCAGGTGATTGGTGCGCTCCATTTCGTCCAGCATCTGTTTACGCTGCAAACCGCTGTCGGGAATCTGGGCCGCTGCGCGCGGCAAGACGTCGTCCGGCCCGAGCCAGACCCGAACGCAGGTGGCCGCCAGAATCCCGGCGATGAGCATCCGCACGATGCGTCCACGAGAAACCCCAGTCGCGGCGGACATGGTCAACCTCCTTGGTTTTATGGTCCTTCCGAAATATCGGACATAGCCGTAGTCCAGATAAGCAACCGCTGGCATGAAGTTCTCGGTCCTGCGAGAGATCGCCAGGGGTGTTTTTTTCGGACCCGGCTCGGGAGTGGCGGTCGGTCACGAATGGTCCATCAGCGAGGTACTCGCGGCGTCGAACCAACGGCGTCCGCCGTCGTCAAGCTGCACGACCAACCCGGCGGCGGGATCGATGTCCAACACCTGTCCGGAAAATACTTCGTCGGCTTGCCGTAAACGGACCCGCTGCCCCAGGGGCAACGCCCGCCGCACCCAGGCCTCCCGCAAGCGCGCCGCATCCCAATCGCGGGGATAGGCCAGCCAACGATCCAACTCCAGGAGAAGTTGCCGGGCGAGCACCACGCGATCCACCGGCTGCGGACATTCCAATTCCAGAGAGGTGGCCAAAGCCTGTAGGTCCGGGGCGAAATGGTTGCGATGCTGGAGACAGTTGACCCCGATGCCTACCACGTGCGTGGCGCCGTTTCTTTCCATCGCGCCGTCTGCCCTCCGCTCATCGTGGCGGGATTCGATCAGAATCCCGCCCAGCTTGCGGCCGTTGACCACTAGATCGTTGGGCCACCTGATTTCCGCCGTCACCGCGGTGGCGGCACCGACGGCGTCCACCGCTGCCACGGCGGCCAGCAGGGACAGCGCGTCGCCGCTCAGATCGCCCGTCGGATCGCGGAGCACCAGACTCATCAATACGCTCGCCCCGCGCGGTGAGTCCCAGCGCCGCCCGAGTCGTCCCCGCCCGGCGGACTGATGCTCGGCGAAAATGACCAGCCCGTCGACGGCGTTTTCGGCCTCTGGTGAGCCGCGGACTTCAGTCCGCGCAGATGAAACGACGTACTCCCAGGCCAGCGAATTGGTGCTGTCCACGGAGTCGTGCAACGCGATGCGCCGCCCGACGCGGCGCAAATTCAGCCCGGACGTAAGATGCTCGAGTTGGAGCTTACCCGCGCCCATCTTCAAAAGCATACCACGGGGGCACCCGCACCGTGTATGTGGTAATATACCCCGCCCGTTGCCTCGTAGGGGATGGGGACCCCCCCCGCGATGTCCTGGAGAGGCGCATGAGCTTGGCACCCCGGTCGTCTGCCAGCGTATTGAGCCGCGCCGACCTGATCGTACTCACCCTGGCCGGGTTGATCGCCGTCGGATTTCGGCTCCATGCCTACCCCGGTCCGTTGGAGACGGACGAGTGCAATTACGCCTATTTCGCCCAGCGACTCTTGGCTGGCGATCGGCTCTACGTCGATCTGTGGGACCATCAGCCGCCGGGCATCTTTGCCCTTCTCCTGCTACCCACCGCGGTGTTCGGCTCGTCACCGGCGGTGTACCGGACTTTGGCGTTGGTGCTGGTACTGCTCACGATGTTCGGGGTGTTTGACATCGCCCGGCGGTGGTTCAGCCGTTCCGCCGCCTGGATGGCGGCGTTACTTTTCGCCCTGGCGTCGAGCGATCCGGGCATAGCCGGTGAGGGGTGCAACCGTGAAATCCACATGAACCTGCTGCTCGTGGCCGCCGTTTGGGTGCTCGCACAGCGGCAAGTGACGGATCGGCGGCGCGTACTCCTCGCCGGGTTGCTGCTGGGGCTGGCTTCGACGATCAAAACAGTGGTAGCGGTGCACTGGGTGGCGTTGCTCCCCTTCATGGTGCTGAGGCCCGCCCCCGACACCGCCGGGCGGCGCCAGCACCCCCTGAAGACCGTCGCCGCCTTTGTCGCTGGTCCGGCGGCGCTCTGGCTGGCGATCCTCACTTATTTCGCCGCGGCCGGCCGTGCCGGTGCCTTCGTAGACGCCACGTTCACCTACAACCTGGCCTACAGCGAGAGCGACCAGGGCTGGGGCGGACGGCTACTCGGGTTCTTCTTGAAAGGCGGCGAGTTTCGCCATCAGATCTTCGGCACGGCATCGGCTTTGTGGCTGGCCGGTGCGCTTGGGTTGGCGGCGTTTCCCTGGCGGCGCGAGCGGATCAAATCCTTGCTGATGGGCGGCTGGGTGGTGGGCAGCTATCTGGCGGTCTGCCTGCCGGGCCGGTTCTGGCCGCACTACTATCTGCTCATGCTTCCCCCCGCCGTTCTGCTGGCGGCGGGGCTGCTTCACCGCCTCGAGAGGTATCACGGCTGGCTAGCGCTTGGTGTCGCGGCAGTGATCATACTCGGCGTGCTAAGCACCCAGGTTCCGCGCTACCTGCTGGTCGCCCCGGAACGGGTCGGTTGGGGTCGCTATGGACCGCGGATGAGCTGGGCGCGGGACCAGGCCCGGCGCGTCGTCGCCGTCACCGACCCCGGCGACACCATTTACGTGTGGAGTATCGACGCCAACTTCTACTACTATTCTGGCCGGCGGTGCGCCTCGCGCTTCACGATGTATGGATCGTTGATTGCCGACCATCCCTCGACGGCGGCCCGACGCCGTTTGCTGCTGGAGGACTTGGGCCGCAATCGGCCCCGACTGATCTTCTTGGCGGCTAAGCCTCCCTTCGCCGAACTCCGCCAGTTCTTCCTGGACCACCGGTACGTCTCCGTCGGGAGGACGACGGAGATGGAAGTATTATGTGATTTGGCCCGGCCGATCCCACCAACGGATTGGACGTGGGAACCCCGATAGGTTGTGGGACCGGCTTTCCGGCCGGTCGGATTACGATGTCCCTACCTACCACCCCAACCCAGCCGTCCCGTTGGCCGGTGGTCATCGTGATCGCGGCGGCGCTCGTCGGACTGGCCGTTCGGGCTTACGTCGTCGTCCAGCCGCCGGCCTCCTCCATGCTCTGGGACCACCATGAATACGTGCGTTGGGGCGTGCTGATGCACGAAGAGGGTTTGGCGGCCCTGTACGACCATCCCCCGCACGAATCGCTGATGTGGAACCGTCAATACGGGGCGCAGGGATACGGCCGGCATCCCGAGCACTTTATCCGCAGGGTGTGCAACTACCCTCCCCTGGCGGGTTATCTGCTGTACGCGGAGATGCAGGTCCTGCATGGACTCGACCCGAGCCTGACTTCCAACACCGTCGCGGCGCGGGTCGTGTACGCCCTGCTTTCCATCCTCGGAGACGGCCTGATCGCGGTCGGATGCTACGCCATCGTCCGGCGCTTCGCCGCGCCGCTGGCCGCCGCCGCGGCGTTTGCGGTCATTCTGGTGGCGCCGCCGTTTATCCTCGACTCGGCCCGATGGACCCAGACGGACAGTTGGGTGCTCGCTCCGTTGATCTGGATGGTCTGGGCGATGATCTCACGCCGCTGGCTGACGGCGGGGTTGCTGTGGGGCGTGGCCTTGGGCCTGAAAACGCAGGCGATCCTGTTCACACCCGTGTGGGTCTTCGCCGGCGTGCTGTACAGCCGCCGCGGCGAACATGCTGTACCCCCGAGCCCCGAGCGTGAACGAGGGGTCGCGGCCCCGTCGCTGGCGCTCCGGGCTCGGATTGGATGGCGCCAGTTTTTGGGCGGGGTACTCATCTCTCAGTGTTGGCGAATCATCGCGGCGGTGGGGCTGGCCCTCCTTGTGTTATTCGTGCCCGCAGTTCCTTTCACGCTGCACTCGGGCCTGAAGTGGTTCGAAGAGTCGTACACGAACAATCTCTTTGAGATTTATAACCTCACCACGCTCAAGGCGTTCAAC